>CAYSQU010000030.1:0-6945 GCA_964433365.1 uncultured Gammaproteobacteria bacterium | reverse complement strand
AAACGGGTTTGAATCACGCCCGGGATTCCGGCCTCGCGCGCCAAAGTCGCCGGATGCGTGGTAATGCCATGCCCGCCATCGCAAACCAAAGCCGCGGCTTTCATAATCGCAGTGGAAAAACTTGGCACAACTTGTATACTAACAATCACATCACCTTTTTGCACTTTGTCGCATTCATCAGGATTTATAATTATCCGCACCGGCCCGCGCGCCACGCCAGGAGAAACAGGCATACCGGTAAATTCTGTCGCGTTTTTGTCTACTTTGCACATTATCGCAAACGCATCTTCGGCCTCTTTGCCTGTAATAATATCAGTTTGTCCGCCTTCTACAGAGTGCCACAAAGACAAGCGATAACGCGCGTTTAATTCTTCGGTCAAATCCTCGCCATTCAACAACGCTCGCTTTACATCGCTCGTGGCCATAAAACGAACCTGCTTTAGACCCAAAAACAATCGCCGTCCAATCTCTATCAGTACTTTGTCAAAATGATATAAACCCTCGGAAACATACCGCTTGCGTAACTCCTTCAAATAATTTACTTGACGCATGGAAGTAAAATAATTCTTTTCTGCGCGAGAGAATTTTAGCTCTTTCAAATATTTTCTTCTTTTAATTTCATCTTTTTTCAAACTTTCCAACAAGTCAGACAGTTCTTTTTCAAAGTCAGTTGATAAATAATCTTTGAGTCGTTTTGAAACAGAAGCAAAATCCAAAATTGGATCCTCGTAATCGCGTGTAACCCAATAATAATCCGCGACATGTTTTTCTATCCATTTATTTTTTACGCCACTCTTTTTTGCTTTCAACGCCATTTCAAGCAAAGCTCGCCGCTCCTCTTGAGCCACCATAGCGCCGGGCTCTTTAGTTAATATATCAACAATCATCGCTGACTGATTAAAATCCTTAACTTTATCGTTTATTAATTTTAATAAGTCCTCTTGAATAAAATCCTCGGCTATCCAAATCCAGCCATAGCGCGAATATACCTGCTTATATCTTTCTTCAAACCCAGCGTAAAGACCAAAAAGTTCTTCATTGCTTAATTTATCCAATGCCATGCTATGCGCTTTTGAGGTGAATTTGACAAAACGTTTGCCAAAATGATTTTGTTCTTTAATCAATTTTGACACCAATCCGCTATCTTTATAAATCTTGTCCGCCATGCCGCGCCCAACCTCTTGCCAGCTTTTTTTATATAAGAAACAATGGTGAACATTATTCACGTAAAACAAAATAATTTCATCCGCGTTCAAAGCGACAGACGACTTTGCCATATCATTGCAAATTGACTCCATTGACATGTAGTTCGGAAATGGACTCACTCGCTGACGCATGGATTTAAATACCCAGTCCTTTGGATCTATTTTTTTAATATCAATTGGCATAAATTATGAATTTAAAATTTTAGAAAAATTTTGTCTCACTTGTTCAAAACTTTTATACAAAACAACCCACATCCCCATCTCTTTGGCGTCTTTCAAATTATCTTCTTGGTCATCAATATATAAAATTTCTTGTGGCTTGACTTGAAATTTATTTAAAACATAATTTAATGTTTCTTTGCTGGCTTTTGGCAAATTTATTTCTGATGTATTAATTATATCATCAAACATCGCGTCTAAACCAAACTCTTTTCTTTCCCAATCCAAATATCGCACAATGTTCTTCGTCAACAATACCACCCTAAACTTTCTTCTCAATTCAGCGATATAATCAACCATCGGCTGATTAATTACGTGGGTGCGTAAAAGCATTTCTGCCAACTCTTGCCATGTTTCTGTAAACCCAAACTCTTTTTTGGGTCCTTCATACGCTTCCGGTTCGCTGATTTTATTCGTGGCAAATAAATTAAAGTACTTTGTGTACATTACATCATAAATCTTGTCTGCTGGGAAATTGTATTTTTCAGACAATTGCCGGCACAATTTTTTATGCCCGCCGGTTACTATCACACCAGTGAAATCAAAAAGAATTATCTTAATCATATGATAAAATTTAATTTGTTACTTTTCTAATATCCCCCTTCTTTGTGTCTAATTCAATCAAATCACCATCTTTAAGAATCTGTGTAGCAACCTTCGTGCCAATAATGCACGGCTTGCCAAGCTCGCGAGCAACAATTGCCGCGTGTGAAGTGACGCCGCCGGAATCAGTAACAAATCCAATCGCCTTTTTCATTGCCGGCAAAAGGCCCGGATGCGTAGCGACTGATACCATAATATCGCCTAACTGAATCTTATTTATCTCCTCTGTCCTGTTAATAATCCGCACTGGCCCTTTGGCATAACCCGCGGAAGCAACGGTGCCGTGTATAACCAAAACATCGGTCTGTGTTTTGAGCGTCTTGTATTTTCTCGTTCGCAAAAATTTACGCGCCTTTTTACCATAAAGAATTGTTTGTGTTGTCGCAGTGTGGGCAACCCAAACGCAAAATTTTTGTCTGTCAGTCAACGTCTTAATTTTTAATAATTTACCAACCGCCAACCAATCACAGAGTTCTTCAATCGAAGCGTAGTATAGTAAGTCCTTCTTGACGCCAAAGCGAGATGATAACTCTGCCAGCACACGATTCCACTCGGCAGATGACCCAAACAATACTTCCATACGCATGCCTTTTAAGTACGTGAACGTTTGCGCGACATTGAGCCAGTGCGTATCTGACGTTGTCAAATGTAATTTTTTAATCAAGTCCTTTTGCTTATTTTTCAAAACTTTTGCGCTCGCCACCAGCTCATTCAACTCTTTGCGCGCGGTTGATAAGTTCCCGCGCAAACTGTAAATCGAGTCCTTTACTTGCCCGAAACTTGCGCGCGGGCCAATCTGTCCGTGGTCCACCCATGACCAATCGTGATAATATTTTTCAATACTTTTTTCACCCTCGCTCTTATTTAGAGATAAACGTAGTAAAGCCAAACGGGCCAATTTTGAAGGAATCATCATTGAAGACGTGGACAGTGTACAAACAATTTCCGGCTCTAACAAACCAACGTCGTATTTTTCTACCGCCATCTTAACAATAGCTTTAAGCTTGTGAGTCAGTTTGTGAAAATAAATATCAGACAATACTGGCACATAACCAAAAACGGACAACTCATTTCCTAACTTATATGTCTCTTCCAAAAATCCAGCCAACTGTTTGTTTGATGATTTTGACAAATTTTTTCTGTCAAATTCTCCAACTAACCCAATCAACTTATCAGAAAGTTTAACTGACTGGTCAAACACGCGCTTAACAAATTTTTTGTCTTTCAATTTTACGTCCACCAAATAACTTGAGCCCTTGTCCCACGCGTCGTATTCACAAAAAAACTGCAATCCATTTTTTTCATGGACGCAAAATGTTTCTCTGCCGACTTTCAACCCATCTAACAATTTAACCAATTTTGCTGATGCCCAGCCATTGTGCATTGGTGAAATTGTCAACGGCGACGTTGAGTGTTCTTCGTGTAGTTTAATGTATTCAATCATAAATAACAAAGCGGTATAAATTTTACATTTGTCGCGCCAATTTTTTCTTCGCCGAGATAATCCTTGGTTAGAATTACTCCGGTTTTTGGCTTAAATTTATTTAAAAAACTATAATAGCTTTTCCCGATTGTCTTCTGTGAACTATACTTTATTTCAATTGGACAAATTCCATCTTTATATTGAATGACAAAATCAACTTCCGCCTTGCTCGTCGTCTTGCCGGCCTGTCTTGGACCGACTATGGCAATTGCCTCTTTTCTATTTAAAAATGGCTTTATTTTCGCCTCTAAATCCCTATGAATATACATAATTTTAGCAGGGTTATTTATATAATACTAATAATTTCAGCAGGGTTATTAAAATATGTCAGATGGATAACTTCCTCACAATCCCCTTTTCCGCGTCAACTTCAACCAAATCGCCATCTTTCAACACTTTCGTGGCTATTTTTGTTCCAATGACGCATGGAATTTTTAATTCGCGGGAAACAATCGCGGCGTGGCAAGTTAGACCACCCTCGTCAGTAACAATCGCTGACGCTTTTCTGATTGCGGGCATTAAATTCGGGCTGGTGGCGCTGGAAACCAAAATATCACCATCGCTCATTTTTGAAATCTCCTCATAAGTATTTATAACTTTGACAATACCAGTGATAATTCCACCACGATACGCGACAGCCCCGATAAACTCGCGCGCCAATGGTATCTCTTCTTTTTCAACATTTTGATTAACAAATTCTTCCGCCTGCTGGCCAGCATAGGTAAAAAACTGGCCATTACTATAACCGTGCGATACATATTTCAATCGTTCGTTTAATAAATCTACATCCGCATCACCACTCACGAAAAATCGGTTGACATCATTCGGCAACATCATTCTTGCCTGCGTTAAAGTTAGATTGAGACGGCGCGCGATTTCTCTCATTACCGGCTCCATATTATAATAACTCCATGTTTGCAATTCACGACGATATGGCTTGTAAAACACAGCATCTCTGGCCAAACCAATAATTGATTTTTCATAGTCAGTGAGAGACAGTTCGTCCAAAATTTTATTTTGCTTTTCTTCCAACTCAATTCTCTCGCGTTCAATGTTCGCCAGCTCTTTTTCAGGATCAACACCTCTCTGTTCCAAATCGCGAATCATGTCTTTCAATACTTCAATACTTAAAGCAGGGCCTTCGTACACATAATACACCCACGCGTACTTGCGCAGATGATTCTCTAACAATTGTCCATCTAATGCGCCTTTTTTAATTTTGGCAAACAACTTTAACAAATCCAAATCTTGTTTTCGGCCGTAAGTATTTTGCAAAGGTGTTGTTAGAGCAACAAAGTGTTCCAATGCTCCGCGTTTTTCTAAAATCTGTTTTACCTCATCGCTAAAAAATGTTTTAAGTTGAAAATCCAATAAAACCAAAACAACTCCATATTTATACACAACCGCGTTGCTGGCGACAAAATCTTGATAAAAATCATTAAGTTTTTTACTACTCCAACCAGATACGCCATCAAGAGCGAAAGAAGTTTTTTCTGCTTGAGCCAAACCTAACTCATGAATTTTTTTATAAACGTCACGCAGATAATTGGTGTCGGCCTTGATAAGCTCAACCAATTTAGCATTGGTTTTAAGCCAGCCAGATGGCAATGTAAAATATTCAGAATTGCCTTTGTGGACGCTAAACATAAATGGTGTGTCAGTTCCAAGTTCTTTTGACAAGTCAGTAACACCCATCACAATTCCAAAAACTGGAAACAGCGAAGCGCCATATTCATTTGCGATTTTAACCCATTTTTCGCTCATAAAATCAAAGTTTTTTTATTATTCCATTTGTCGCATCAACCAAAATATGGTCTCCGTCTTTTAACACAGAACAAATTTTCTTTGCGCCAACTACACATGGTTTTTTTAATTCACGGGCGACAATTGCCGCGTGGCAAGTAATTCCGCCGTCTTCGGTGACAAACGCTGATGCCTTTTTCATCGCAGGCAAAAGCGCCGGAAAAGTTGTATGGGCCAGCATTATATCTCCATCATTCACTTTTCCAACCTGTCCAATTTCATTCACTATTTTGACAACACCTTCGGCCTTGCCTGGAAAAGCGCAGGTACCCTTAAAACTGCCATCAACACCAACTTTCAACGCCTCCAAATCCAAACCCTGCCTGATCTTTCTTGCCTCTTCGCCATAATATATTTTTTGTCCGCTATCATCCGCCCAAATCATGCAATACTTATCGCGCTCATTCAATAAATCGACATCCAATTTGCCCTCCAAAAGCGCGGGGCCGACTTCTTCAATCAAAAAACTATTGGCTTGGCGGTGGCTGATATTTAATCGTTTGGCGATTTCTTTTGTGAATTTATCCACCACACAATGCCCGTGCCAAATGCAATACTTGCGAAAATCTTTAAGCCAAATAATATCGCGCGCAATGGCAAAATAATGCTGTAAATCCGCAGGCAATTTTATTTTTTCAATCAATTCGTTTTGCTCTTCGGCTAATTTTTTATAACGAGCCAACTCTTCTTCAATTAATCCGTCAACTTGCTGTACAAGCGACATGTTTTTTTTAACATCACTCTTATAATGCTGTAAATCATAAGCTGGACCGGTGTATCCATATGGCGTCCAGCGCCATTTTTCATAATGCGCTTTTATTTTTTCGTCCTCTTGACTACCGCCAACCTCTTTAAGCAAACGCAAAAAATCCAATTGTTCCTCTTGCGCAAAATTGGTTCGTGTCGGAGATGTTAGAAGCGTAAAATATTCTATTTGCTTTACAGGATCACAAATACCAATACTTTCTAAGTGTTTTTTTAAATTTTCTCGCAAAAAATTTGAATATGTTTCATTATTACTATCCAAAAACCATGTCGTAGAAATGGCTTTGACGTGACTGTCTAATTGCAGACGGCGCAACTTGCGACATTCATCAGCCAAATCGCTGTCTGACAAACCAGCAGGATCAATTCGTGACAGCTCTTTTGCGTAATTAAAATACTCCCAATTTAATTTTTCTGTTTCTTTATGCAACTCGTCCGCCCAATCAGGATCAGTGATAATCTTATCTTTTATCCACTCCGAGACAGAGTCAATCTCAGAAACTTTTACAAAAGCTGTTGTCGCTCCTTTCTCGTGCTCTAAATACCATTCACTAAATAATTGTTTGCCGTTTTTTTTCGGTACATTATGAATAAACTCAAAAGCTGCGTAACCAACAAGGTTAAAATTTGAGTTGCTCACTGTAAAATTTATTCTCCACTTCATAGTTTTCTAACTTTTCCATTTGTGGCATCCACTTCCACCATATCACCATCTTTCAAAACCTTTGTGGCTATTTTAGTGCCAATAACGCACGGAATTCCAAGCTCGCGCGAGACAATCGTGGCGTGGCAAGTGATGCCACCCATATCAGTAACAATCGCTGAAGCCATTTTGAGCGCGGAAATAATTTGTGGGTCAGTCATCTT
>CAYSQU010000029.1:0-6981 GCA_964433365.1 uncultured Gammaproteobacteria bacterium | reverse complement strand
TAATTTTAGAAAAACCAACTCCAAAGATAGAATTGCCGGGACTTAATTTTTCCGAAATAAAAGCTGTGGACGAGGGTGGCGGAAAATTTTTGTACATCCCTTTTCTCGGTGAATACATTGCCGCGGTGTATAAATACGGCGTGATTATCGCGTCCATATTCGCCGTGGTAATGATAATCAACGCGGGTTTTGGCTGGACAATTTCCGGAGGCGAGCCGGAAAAAATAAATCATGCAAAAAAAAGAATTGGCGAGGCAATGGTGGGACTGTTTCTCGCGGTTGCTTCTTACGCGCTGCTTTACATGATAAACCCTGATTTAGTGAAATTCAGAAGTTTGAGAGTTTCTGTAATACGTGGAGAGGCGTTGGAGGGTGCATTAGGTGTGAATGCGGTATTGTTTACGCCAACCACACCAACTCCATTAGACAAAGGAAACATCTTTTGCGGTCCGAGCAATGTTACAGGCGATACAGTGGATAAAAATGGTAAAAAACTTAACCAAACAAACTTAAAAGGCGACAATCCATCGGTGCCTTATTATGAAAGAATTGACATGTACAAACGCACAGGGAAATACCTGAAACCTGACATCATAATCGTTCACGCCACAGGAGGAACCGGATTTTTAAATGGATTTTTGATGCCAAACGAAAAGGGAGTCATCGCCGGCGGCCCAGGTGTGCATTATATAATAGATAGAAATGGAGACATTGTTCAAATGACGCTTGAAAAGGATATAGCATGGAGTGTTAAATCCGGCGATAACGGCGGTACTGACGCGGCAAAAAGATCTATAGCATTTGAAATAGTGAACTTAAATGCGGTTTGTTCCTCTGACGGCTATCAAAAGAGCAAAAAAGGATACAGATACTCTGGAAACGGAGAAGACTTAGATTACTACGAAAAAAAGTTTACACATCCAAGGTGCCTAGATCTGAAACCACTAAGTCCGCTAAAACTTAGCAATCACTGCGAATGTAGTGAAAATCCAGTTGCTTTAAAAACAAAAGGATATGTGTGCAAAGGATGTCCGATGGGCACTTGTTGGGAAGTGTTCCCCGAAGAGCAACTTAAAAAAGTCGCGTGGCTGACAGCGCAAATAGCCAAACGTCATAATATTCCAATAACACGACCTGTATCGCCAGCTACCAGCGGTTGCCCAAGCTCCAACGTGGAGGGTGTGTGTTGGAACCACCAACCGGGTATAGTGGGCCACAGCGATATTCAAAACCAAACACACGGCGACCCTGGTCCGGCTTTTGACTGGAACCACTTTTTGGACCTTGTACAAAGCAATATGTAATTATGGCACACAACACGCGGATAACATTTACTTGTTCAAATTGTGATGCTCAATACACGAAATGGTCGGGGCGGTGTTTGGAGTGCGGGAAATGGGGCACAGTTGCTCAGGATACACGACCCACACAGCATGACTCAAAAAACCAATCTGACCGCAAACCTGCCACCACGACTACACTCGCCGAAGCGCAGAGCCAGAATGTGGCGAGGACGAAGACGGGTGTGGAAGAGCTGGACAGGGTGCTTGGTGGAGGAATCGTGCCCGGCAGTTTGATATTGCTTGGCGGGGAGCCGGGTATCGGCAAATCAACGCTCGCATTGCAACTCGCGTTAGCGATTCCGAATGCGTTATATATCTCTGGCGAGGAATCCGCGGGGCAAATTAAGATGAGGGCGGATCGTTTGGTTCATTCACCCGTAGAGACGCGATTAATCGCGTCTCTACCAACCAACCAACAATTGCGATTAGCGAACGAAACCAACATTGAAACAATCCTCGCCACAATCGCGCAAGATGTACAGACGCATTGCAATGCGTCTCTACGGTTGGCAATCATTGATTCCATACAAACGATCCATTCTGATGATGTGGCCGGCGAGCCAGGCAATGTTACTCAAATCCGCGCTTGCGCTGTAAAAATTTTAGAAACAGCCAAAGCCAATAATGTTGCCATTGTTTTGATTGGCCATGTAACCAAAGACGGCGAAGTCGCTGGGCCAAAGACATTGGAACATTTGGTTGACACTGTCTTGTATTTTGAAGGTGAACGTTATCACACCTTCCGCGTTTTGCGCGCCACCAAAAACAGATTTGGTCCGACTGACGAAGTTGGTATTTTTGAAATGAAAGACAATGGATTGAGCGAGGTGAAAAATCCATCTGCCGCGCTGTTGGCTGAACGGGGTGATAATATGCCCGGGAGCATTGTAACTTGTTTAATGGAAGGTACTCGTCCCCTATTGGTTGAAATTCAAGCGCTTGTGAACAAAACAAGCTTTGGCTATCCAGTGCGCAAAGCCAGCGGGTTTGATCTTAATCGTTTGCATGTTTTAGTGGCCGTTTTACAAAAACGCGCCGGACTTAATCTGGCGCAATATGATATTCATCTAAACGTGGTTGGCGGCCTTAGCGCTGATGAACCAGCCGCTGACTTGGCTGTCTGTCTCGCTATTGCTTCGGCATACAAAGACAAAGCGCTCGGCGCTGATTTGTGTGTGTTTGGCGAAGTTGGGCTCGGCGGAGAAGTCCGCAGTGTTCCACACACGGAACGGAGAATTAAGGAGTGTGAGAAGATGGGGATGAAGCGCGTGATATCGCATGAGAAGTTTAAGAATATTTCAGAGTTGATTAGAAACACGTGAATCAAAAACCACCCGCTCACTTTATTTCCAACAAAGTCAGAAACAAAGTGAGTCGCGGGTGGTTTTTTATTCCACCCTTGACTTTGGGTGGGAGCACCAGATGGCGCTAAAGGCGGAATTTGGGTTGGAGTGAAGAATGTCTACTTTTGCTGGATAGCTTCGGCGACAACCGAAGCCGGGATATAAGTTCGAATACGAACTCCGTTCTTGGCGCCGGCCTCCGAAACAAACCCAGGATAAACCGACTCCCGAAGACCTTCGCGGGTCTCGGGAGAGCGAGCCGTATTCACCATGAACGTGCGACCATTGTACACCACTTCTCTTATAACCTTCATTCAACTTCCCCCTTCACAAGGAACAAATCCACCAAACCGCACCATGCGATTTGGCAGGATGAAAAGAAGTATACAACAAAAAAAGACGGCTGTCAAACCGTCTATTCTAAATGCACACTTTCTTCCCACTCTCTCACCTTCTCTCTCAATCCCAGATGCTTTAAGAAGTCAATCCCGCGAGACAACTCACGCGCCAATTTAATTATCTCTTTATCTTGCAAAGTTGCAATTTTAAAATTCATCATCCCGCTTTGCGCTGTGCCATAAACCTCGCCGGGACCGCGCGCGTCCAAATCATATTCAGCGACTTTGAATCCGCTGTTTTCTTTTTCAAAATATTTTAACCGCGCCATTACTTTTTCTGAATTATTGTCTGTGAACAAAAAACAATACGACTGATGCTCTGCCCGGCCAACTCTACCTCTGAACTGATGCAACTGCGCCAACCCAAACCTCTCCGCGCCCTCTATCATCATCACACTCGCGTTCGGTATATTCACCCCAACCTCAACCACTGACGTGGAAACAAGAATATCTATTGTTCCATTGTTGAATTGTTCCATTGTTTTGGCTTTTTCTGCGGATTTTAACTTGCCATGAACAAAGCCGATTTTTAAATCAGGAAATACTTGCTTTGAAAGTTTTTCGTATTCACTTAACACACTTTTTTGATCGTTTGAAAGATATTGGATATTAGATATTTGATATTGTTTGTTTCTTGTATCTTGGTTATTTTCAATCAACGGACATATCACAAACGCCTGTCTCCCTTGCTTCACCTGTTCTCTTATAAACTGGTATGCCTTTTCCCTATTTCTCGGCTCAACAAGCCGCGTCTTCACCAACTTTCTGCCAACCGGCATTTCATCAATAATAGACAAATCCAAATCACCATACACAGTCAGCGCGAACGACCTCGGTATCGGCGTCGCTGTCATACTAAGAAAGTGTGGAGTTATTTCCCTCGCCTCCGCAGAGGAGAGGGCGAGGGAGAGGTCTGGCTCGCTCGTTCGCATCTTTTCCTTCAACACTTTCCTCTGCTCCACCCCAAATCTATGCTGTTCATCCACAATAACTAACCCCGGTCGCTTGAAAGTAATGTCTTCGGTAAGCAATACGTGAGTGCCAACGATTATTTTTACCTCGCCATTTTGTATATATTCAACAATTTTGCCTTTAGAGATAGGAGATGGGAGATAGGAGATATTATCTTTTATCTCTTTATCTCTTTTATCTCCACTTACCACTCGCATACTCCTCGTCACCAACCCAATCTTCAAATCTAACCCAGCAAACAAACCACAGAGCGACTCAAAATGCTGGCTCGCCAATATCTCCGTCGGCGCCATTATCACTGCCTGAAACCCATTCAACGCCGCGTTATACATCGCCATCGCCGCCACAACTGTCTTGCCACTGCCAACATCGCCTTCCAACAAGCGATTCATTGGCTCGCTCTTGCCCATATCTCGCAAAATCTCCCACGCTGAAATTTTTTGTTTTTTAGTTAAAGCAAAGGGAAGGCCTTTTACAAACTCTTGAATTTCTCTTTCTTTAAATTCTATATTGGGCGCGCTAATTTTTTTCAATGACTGTCTAATCATTTCTCCTCGCAATTGCAAAATATATAATTCATCAAATTTAAGCCGCCGCTCCGCGTGCTTTAACTCATCATCTGAGTCAGGAAAGTGTATGGCTTTAATTGCTTCGGAGAGCCCCATCACATCCGCGCTATCGCGAATGTCATCTGGCAACCACTCCTTGACTTGATCCTTGAGACCAATAACTTGACTCATTAAAAATCTCATTTGTTTGTTTGTTATTCCTTCAGTGAGCGAATACATTGGAACAATGCGCGCAGTGTGGGTGGTGTCTGTTCTCTCCCCTCGCAGGGGAGAGCGAGAGAGAGGTCTGGCCCGTTCGTAGCTCGGCGAGGTCATTCGCGCCCCAAACATATCCGTCGTCACCTTGCCAGACAAAAACACCTCATCGCCCGGTTTCAAAACCTTGGAAATAAACGGCTGGCCAAACCAAATAACTTTCAACCGCTCTGTATCATCCACCACCACTGCTTCGGTAATAATCTTGCGAGCGCGAAAACTTCTTTTGCTGGCAATCAGCTCAATTTTCCCGCGTACGCTTACTTCATCGCCATCTCGCAAGTCCTTGATTTTTTTTACTTGGCTGAAGTCCTCGTAACGGAACGGGAAATAAAAAAGCAGGTCTTGAGCTGTCTCAATCCCCAAGTGTCTTAACCGCTTTTCCAAGGACTTCCCTACGCGGTTCAAAAGCCCGATTTTTGTATCTAACTGCATGAGGTAATTTTAACACAAAACACAGAGGTTGACAAAAATGCCATCTGGAAGTATAA
This sequence comes from uncultured Gammaproteobacteria bacterium, assembly GCA_964433365.1. Classification (GTDB taxonomy): domain Bacteria; phylum Patescibacteriota; class Patescibacteriia; order Magasanikbacterales; family UBA922; genus CAYSQU01. Next base: position 1,610 of record CAYSQU010000029.1, on the reverse strand, counting down.
TAAGCACAATCATTAAAAATTAAAAATAAAAAATTAATCACACGCCCCCGTCGTTCAATGGATAGGACATTGGCCTGCGAAGCCGAAAATCCTGGTTCGACTCCAGGCGGGAGCACCAAAAAACCACCCTTAGGGTGGTTTTCGCAATCTGTGATTTGTGCGTCCGTATCAAATCTGTGTATCTGTGTTCAATGTAATTTCCAATTCCGCGCCGCTCTGTCTGCCAACGGCTCTTCTTCTTTATCAATATCCTCAACCAAAAACTCGGTCAATGTGTGCTTAACTTCAACTGGATTCTGGTCTAACAGCTGTATGCGCAAGAGCGGATGAAACACGCTTTTGTTTTCTAAATACAACGTTTTAACATGCGGCGGGTTGTAAATAATATAAAATCCGTTTAATTCATTGTACTGATAAAAACGATTGCCAACTACAACGCCTAATTCCGTAATCTGAAAAGGAAGTTGTATCGGCTCTTGGTGTGATTGCAAAAACAGCACAATCGCGAACAAAATTATGATTAAGGCAAACAAAAAATTACCGGTCAGCATCGCGTAAATCACCAACGCAAGCCCGGCGATTCCCATTACCCAAAACCATGCCGCGCCGCGTTCATGATGCTCATATTCAGCAATAGTCCACTCATGCAAAACACTGCCTACCAAAGTGTCGCTTTTTAATGATTGTGGCATACAATTGAATTATAAGATGTAGAGACGCATTGCAATGCGTCTGTACAAAGTCCGTAAAATAATGTGGATGATACTGGGATCGAACCAGTGACCTCTGCAATGTGAATGCAGCGCTCTAACCAACTGAGCTAATCATCCTTTATTATATCACATTATACCACAAAGAAAAACTTTTTCAAGTCCCATTGCGGCAAAGGAAAATCGGGTGTATAATTATAAAGATATGGAAGACAAACATATAAATTTTCTGCCAATTGACGAGCTTGAGCCAATATTGGAAATTCGCCCCAAAAAGTGGCGGAATTTTTTGATTTTATCATTCGTTATCTTTATTTTCGCCGCCATCTGGACCGGACGGCTGATTTGGGGCAATACTCCGCCAGATGACCCGAAGGCCTATGACCCGACAACTTTGGAACCAAAAAAACCAGAGGGCTTTTTCAAACGAGTCAGCGACTTTGTCTTTACAAGCAAATACGAATTAAAGGGCTATGATAATGACAGAGTTAATCTGTTGCTTTTTGGCATTGGCGGAGCCGGGCATGATGGACCATATTTGACTGACACAATAATTATAGCTAGCATCAAGCCGTCCACCGGCCAAATCGCCCTTATCTCTGTCCCGCGCGATTTGAGCGCGAAAATTCCGGGTTATGGACAGACAAAAATCAATCTGGCGGCCTCGCAAGGCCTAAAAAATGGCGAAAGTGGCCCTGCGTTTGCCGCGGAAATTATTTCTGATACGTTAGATATTGATATTCATTACTACGCGCAAGTTGATTTTAAGGCCTTTGTGGAAATTGTTGATTATGTTGGTGGCATGAGAGTGAATGTTGAGAAGGGCTTTACTGACGCGATGTACCCATCATACAAAAATGGCTATCAGACAGTAAGTTTTTCCAGCGGTATTCAGACAAT
>CAYSQU010000028.1:4767-7184 GCA_964433365.1 uncultured Gammaproteobacteria bacterium | reverse complement strand
TGACGATTGTCTCAACTCTCTCTGACGCGGGACCAATCGTGCAGACGATTTTTGTTCGCTTATTTGACATAAAAATCTTACAACTTACAACTTTTACAACTTACAACTTCGCCTATTTGCCAATTGCTTTTAATAAATCTTGAATCTGGCCGGCCCCGCTGTTCGTTCCTCCCATTCCACCCAACAGCGCGCTATATTGCTCAAAAAGCGGTTTGAGGATGGGCGGTAAATAAATCACCGCGAAAATTATCGGAACAACGATTAACAGGAGCCGCAAATAACTGCCAATCACCATCATTGTTATGCGATGCTTGATTTTTTGATTTTGTTCATACACGCTCTGAACAAGTTTTGTATTTTTTTCAATCAAATTTTTAATATCTTCATCCATAGATTAATCTTTTTCAAGTGATTTAATTTCGTTTTTAAACTTGCTCACGTCCGTAAAGGCGCGGTAAATTGACGCGAAACGGATGTAGGCGACTTTATCAAACCTGCGTAAATGTTTCATCACTAACTCGCCAAGCTCATTGCTGGTAACCTCGCGTTTTTTCTTTTTTTGAATATCTCGCTCAATGGCTGAAATAAGGCGGTCAAATTTTTCTTTTGTGTATGGACGTTTGATAAGCGACTGCAAGATTCCTTTTTCAACTTTATCGCGGCTGTATGACTCGCGGCTTCCGTCGCGTTTTACAACCACAATATCCAAAAGCTCCACTTCTTCAAGAGTGGAAAAACGGTAATTGCACTTCTCGCATTCGCGTCTGCGACGAATGGCCATGCCATCGCGCGCCACGCGTGAATCAATCACCTTGCTGTCTTCTGTGCGGCAAATTGGACATCGCATAACACAGATTTTTAAATCACGAATAACACAGATCACAGATATTATATCACAAAACCCAAAACAACACAAAGCCCGCAATTGGCGGACATCTGTGATTTGTGCAATTTGTTCAAATTAAATCTGTGATTATATCCCCATCTTTCTTCTAATAAACGCCGGAATCTCCAAATCCTCGTCTGTTTTATTTGTCTTTGGTTTATCCTCTACCGTCTTTCTAAACAATGGAGCTGATTTTGACGCGGAATCCTCGCCTCCAAAAACCGACCTTGACGTGAACATCGGTCGCCTTGATTGTTCCGCCTCAATTTTAATTTCCTTATTTTCCTCAATTAACGCGGATCCCTGCCCACTAACTGGCGCGACGCTTCTGGCGGACTTGCCAAAACCAAGATTGCCATAAAAAGACCGTGACTCAACGGCTTTGGCTGGCCGTCGGTCTCTCCCCTCAAATCCAGTCGCGACAACTGTTATTCTGATATCCTCGCCCATATTTTCATCAATCACAGCGCCAAAAATAACTTTAGCGTCGTCATCAGCTGAACTCGTGATAACTTTCGCCGCTTCCGCTACTTCCTGCATGCCAAGGTTTGTACCGCCTGTAATTGTGAAAAGTATTCCACGCGCGCCATCAATTGAAATTTCAAGCAACGGACTGGAAATGGCTGCCTTGGCCGCCTCTGTCGCGCGATTCTCGCCAGAACCAGTTCCAATACCCATCAAAGCCGAACCAGTATCGCGCATTATCGCGCGCACATCGGCAAAATCAACATTAATAAGGCCTGGTACTGTAATAATCTCCGAAATACCCTGCACGCCATGGCGCAAGACATCATCAACTATTTTGAATGCGTCCAAAAGAGATGTTTTTTTATCAATAATCTGCAACACCCTGTCGTTTGGAATTGTAATGATAGTATCTATTGAGTGAGATAATTCTTCGTATGCCTTATCGGCGATTGCTTTTCTTTGCGGACCTTCAAAAGTGAATGGCCTGGTAACTACAGCGACGGTTAAAGCGCCGGCCTCGCGGGCAATTTCCGCGACTATTGGACTCGCGCCAGAACCAGTGCCTCCGCCTAATCCACAAGTCAAAAATACCATATCAGTATCTTTCAACATTTCTCTGATTTCATTCTGCGCCTCTTCCGCGCTCCGTTTTCCCAATTCAGGATCCATTCCGGCGCCTAATCCGCGAGTAACTGTCTTGCCAATATGAAGCTTGTGGGCCGCGCTATTATGATGCAGGGCCTGCACATCTGTATTCATGGCAATAAAATCAACTCCGCGGATGCCTGCTTTTACCATCCTGTCTATTGCCGCTCCGCCCGACCCACCCACCCCCACTACTTTAATTTTCGCGAATGTTTCTATTTCTGGTTTTACTTGTGGCATAAAATTTTGATTATTTATTTGAACACATTTTGTACTCAGATTAGTATGCGTGAACACGCACAACTATAGTGTATCTTTTTTTACCATCTCGTGTCAAGCTCATTGTGCATAGGGTGTGCACAAAAAAACGCCCCTTCGGCGCTTTGTCTCACTGTCTTGTTGTTTTAATGTTTTAATG
>CAYSQU010000028.1:0-4667 GCA_964433365.1 uncultured Gammaproteobacteria bacterium | reverse complement strand
AAAAACGCCCCTTCGGCGCTTTGTCTCACTGTCTTGTTGTTTTAATGTTTTAATGCTTTAATGATTATGGCACTAACGACTTAAACCAATCCTTTACCCTTCTAGAGACCCGTTCCACTGTCTTGGCGCTTAAGCCGGCGCGACGCGCGCCGCTCTGATGCAAATGCGCGCCCCACACCACCAAACCCACGGCCGTAACAAACGACATGTCATTAATTTTGTCGCTAACGCTTTTAAGGCCAAGCGGATAACCAAGTGACGCTGGCAAACCGAGCTTTTCTTTCGCCAACTCAATCAAACCTGAAATTTTAGAACCTCCGCCAGTAAACACAATACCTGCGGGCAACAAACGGCTTCGATTAATTTTTTTTAATTCCTGATCTACTTTTTCTAAAATTTCTTCCATGCGCGCGTTAATATAATCAGCCACATCTTTTCTTAAGACATCTTCCTTAAAATCAGCGCCAACTGTCGCCAAATCAATCACGTCTTTTTTAGAAAAATCAATTTCTGAACATTCTCCATATTCTTTTTTAACCCTCTCAGCCACATCAATTGAACTGCGCAAACCAATAGCCAGGTCATTGGTAACATGGGACGATCCCGCGGGTAAAACCGCGGTATGAACCACGTCTCCCTCTTCGTAAACAATAAGGCCTGTTGTCGCGCCGCCGATATTAACAACACAAACACCAAGTTCTTTTTGACGCGGTGTCACAACCGCCTCGCCTGCCGCCAATATGGAAAAAACCAGGTCATCAATGTCAATGCTTGTGCGATACACTGCTTTTGTTAAATTCTTTATTTGAGCCGCCGCGCCCTGTATAATTTGTGTGTCAACCTCAAGGCGAATACCAGTCATTCCAACAGGATCCTTGATGCCTGTCTGGCCATCAACTGAATAGCTGCGCGGCAAAACATGTAAAATTTCATAATTTAACGGCGTCGCCACTGTCCTGGCTGCCTCAAGCGCGCGCTCAATATCTTCAAAACTAATTTCACCATCTGGTTTTGCCACAGCCACAACTCCTTTGCTTTCCTGCGACTGTATGTGCGGACCGGAAATACCCACCCAGGCGTGCTCAATCGGCACACCAATCTGTCTTTCAGTTTGCTCCAGGGCATGGGAAATCGCGGAGACCGATTCTTCAATACTGGTAATTATTCCGCGGTTTACTCCTTCTGATGGAACTTCTGTCATACCCACTATCTGCAATTCCGGCTGGCCGAAACCTTGATTGCGCGCTAATTTGCCGACAACAACTCTGACCGCGGTTTGGCCTATATCCAACCCGGTGATTAATTCCGTTTGAGATTTTCTGCGCAACATAATAGCCATATTTTATCATCAACGCGCGAACAAAGCAATTAAATGCGGCCAAAAAATTATTATGCCGATTACTATCGCGCCCAAAGAAGTTAAAAACACCACTCCCGCCATTATATCTTTAACAACCTCAACCTGATAATCCAAGCGCGGTTTAAGAATATCAGAAAGCTTTTCCACGGTGCTGTTCAAAAACTCCAAAGTGATAATGGATAATATTAAAAAAATCACCAATATCCATTCCGGCTTGCTTAAACGAAAATACCAGCCGGCCGCGATTACACACACGGACGTAAATATCTGAATGCGAAAATTTTGTTCATGCCAAAACACAAATTTTACCCCATGCCACGCGTCCTTCAAACTCTGTATAAACCTGCTTAAACTCATAATTTCTTGACTATTTTTTCTTGTAAATCAAACATTTTTTTTGCTTCTGTCCTTTTTTTGTGGTCAAAACCAAGAAGATGCAATACGCCGTGAGTCAACATCCTGCAAAACTCTTCTTCCAGCCCCACTCCATACGCCTTCGCCTGTTTTTTTATTCTCGGTACGCACAGAAACACATCTCCGATCTCTTTACATCTCTTATCTCCTATCTCACCAATTTCACACAACGGAAACGAAAGCACATCAGTTACTTTATCTTTTTTTCTATGCTCTTTATTTAACGCCCTTATCTTTTTCTCACCAACCAAATGAATTGAGGCGATAACTTCCATACTACAGTCCTTCTTCTGCGCTGGTGGCGGCCAGACCTTCTGGCGGCACAATCGGTTGTTCGGGTATTGCCGCCAACGTCTCTGCCGGCCTAAAACTTTGCGCCACCATCTGCATAATGTGGCGATAGGGAATGGTATCTAATCCGCCCGGATGGTAAATCAGCGCGAACACATTGTCTCCGCGGACAAAATAGACCGTTAAATCATCGCTTCTATTCCAGCCATTTTCCTGAAAACGATTGACAAATTCCTGCAAATCGGAAAACTGTTGCCCAACGGCTTTTCTCGCGAACCAATCGGTAAACGTCTCGCTGATATTCATCTTTTCCGCGACCACTTCCACGAAATCGCCGCTTAAAGCGCTAAACAAAACATGATTTGCCTCCGCTTCTACAACGCCCAAAGCCCACCCTGCGGGATAATACAATCGGTACTGCCAAACAGGGTTTATATATTCCTTAACCAAGCCGGAGTCAATTATTTTCATCGGCGCGATTCCGCGCGGATTATATAAATTAAACACTTCCTGGCCGTCATAATATCCATCATTATCCATATCCCATATGCCTGGGTCTGTTCCAAGTAATTCCTCCTCCAAGTCAGTCAAAGAATCGCTGTCCAAATCCGCGCTGTCAAATAATTGAACGTCGGGAAATTCCCAAGCCGGTTCCGTGGATGTCGGCGCGACGACTATTTCTTCCACTGGCGCTATTATTTCCACGGTTGAAGTTGGAACTATCTCTTCTGGCTCAATCGCCTCTTTTGCCGGCTCTTGCGTAGCGACAGGCATTATCGGAGTCTTCGACTTTCTCGCCAGTGTGGCCTGATTAGTATAATACCAAGATATGCCGACAACAACCAAGACAAAAAATATAATTATCAAAATTATTTTTATTTTCTTGTTTTTTAGCCAGTACGGCGCTGACATACGACTTACCCCGTGGGTCGCCTGACCAGCATTTTCTTTTGGCTGGACTGGCGCCGGCTGAGCGCCTTTCGCTATAATGCCTTTATAATGGACCACAGGATCTTTGGCGCCATAAAACTCCTCGGGTATAACTCTAATGCCAGCGGATAATTCTTCTTGTTTTTGTTCTTTTTTCCTCCAAAACATATTTTATGATTTTGGCGGTTCAAATAATTTGCCCTGCCCGTTTGGATTATATCCGCTTTTTACTTCCATGCCATCGGAATATTTATCGCCGTCGGTGTCTGGATTCAACGGATTTGTTTTCCACGCTAAAATCTCGTCGCCATCGCTTAATTCATCTCCGTCAGTATCCCAATTATTCGGGTCAGTTCCGAGTTCGGTCTCTTTAGTGTCATCCAAACCATCGCCATCTTTATCAATCGGTTCGCCAAACAGCGCCTGCTGGTCTTTTACTTCAGTGCCCACATCTTGTGTCGCGTCATTTTCAGCAGGGGCTTCAGTAACCACAGGCAAAACCTCTTCTATCGCTACAACCGGTTCTTCCACTGGCAATGCTTCTTCAACGGGTATCACTATATTAGTCGTCGCATCTCCACCTTGTTTTACAAATTTATTATAAATCCACCAGCCACCCCCGCCTAAAATACCCAAAATTATCACTATTGCCAAAACCGTAATTATCCAGCGCGCGAAAACCGGCTCTTTTACCGTATAAATATCCGGGCGGCTTACGCCTGCCTCCACACCTTGTGTAGGCGACATTGGCGGAACCGTCATCCGAGGCGACTCTTGTCTTGGACGCAAAACCCCACGCTCCAAAGCGCTTGGCTGGTTAATTATTGGCGCGGCTGACGCGGGTTCTGTTGTTTTATCCACGTTGTCAAAAATATCTTCCGGCTCGCCTATTGGCAGATTACCCGGCGGATTCGGGCCTTTTGTTGGTTGGTCGTCAAACATATAATTAAATAAAATACTAATATACTAATTTATGCTAATACTACTAATGGTATTATTTGTTGCATTAGTATTCATTCGTATATTAGCATTATTTTAATTTCCCCGCGCCCAACGGATTATAGCCCTTTATCACCTCTATCCCATCGCCAAAACCATCGCCGTCCGTGTCTTTTTTGGCTGGGTCCGTCTTCCATTTATTAATCTCTGAATAATCGCTTAAGCCGTCTTTGTCTGTGTCAAATTCCTTGTTGCTAAGACCGAGCTTTTGCTCCTCGTCATCTAACACGCCGTCTCTGTCTTTGTCATTGGCGAACTCGTCAATAATCGGCTCCTGCGGCTTGGTTGGCTCTGGAACAACAATGGACTGCTGTTCAGCGCTCCCGCTCTGTCTGTATTTTAACACAAACCAAGCAGTTCCGCCAATCAGCAGCAGTATTATTATGGCAACGATAAAAATTATTTTTTTCATAAATTTTATGGACTACATTTCTCGCCCGGTATATTATTTTGTATTTCACAAAAGCCGGTGGCTATTTTATTTATTGGCACAATCTGATACTTGTTGTCTTTGTATTCAAAATTAAACACATGCCAATATTCGGCCGATGGATTGTTGCTCGTTCCAGCATCCTCGGCAATATGAAACGTGCTTGTCGGACCATAGACAGACCATCTTGGAATTTGTCCTTCGTGATATTCATAAACCTCTGCGACAAGGTCGGACTCGCGA
>CAYSQU010000027.1:0-7189 GCA_964433365.1 uncultured Gammaproteobacteria bacterium | reverse complement strand
GTCCACGGCACTACGACTGACAATAAAAAAACCTTGCGCGAATCTTGCGCGAATCGTAATTTTGTGGTATAATACAAATGTGACACTTAAACAATAACCCGCAAAATATGTTTAACCCAAAATACAAGCTGACCGACAAAATCCTGCGCGATCTTACCGCCATCGCCGAAGCCAAAGGTATTATTGACCGCGCCAAAATTTTGCCGCAACAAGAAATAAAATTGCGTCGCCAAGCCATAATCCGCATGACCCATCATTCCACCGAGATTGAAGGCAATCAATTAAACATGGGGCAGGTGGAAGCGCTTTATGCCAAGAAAAAAATTGACGCGCCAGATAGAGATATTTACGAAGTGAAAAACTATCTTAAGGCATTAAAATTTATTGAAAAAACAGTCGCAGAAAAAAAACCAATAAGCGAAAAAGTAATATTAAAAATACACAAATCAGTCACAGACAAGACATTGGCTCCGGAACACTCCGGCCAATATCGGCCCGGTCCAATCTATGTGGTGCGAAGACGCTTGGGGATGCCACAAGAGACCCTATATACAGGGCCGGAGGCCAAACGAGTGCCGCAACTTATGATTGAATTTGTCGCATGGATAAAAGAAAGTAAAGCAAAGGAAATAAGCCCTGTGATTGTAGCCGCCATTGCCCATATGGAACTCGCCGCCATTCACCCATTTAACGATGGCAATGGCCGCACTGCCCGCGCATTGGCTACTTTAATACTTTATGAACGTGGCTATGATTTCCGCCGTTTATTTGCCTTGGAAGATTATTACAATACGGACAGACAATCATATTACAAGGCCATTAATGTTGGCAAAACCTACGACGAACGGAAAACAGACCTAACTTCATGGCTGGAATATTTTGTTAAAGGATTTAAAAAAGAGATTGATGAAGTTAAAAACAAAATCTTGCCATTATCTGCCCGCAATGTTGACGGAAAAATAAAATCACAAATTTATCTTACTCCGGAGCAACTGAAAATTATTGACTTTTTAGATCAAGTCGGACGGATGTCCACGAAAGACGCGGAGGATGTCTTATCTTGTCCCAAACGCACAGCGCAATTGCATTTGCAAAAACTAAAAAAGATCAAAATGATTAAAGCGATTGGCAAGGGAAAGACGACGGCTTATGTCGCAAATTGACAATATGCCACTCACCATCACCCACTTCGTCCACGGCACGACAACTGACTGGCGACACACCAAATCCTGGCAAGCGGGGTGGAGTTATAAATTATTATGACAGACGAAAAACCAAAAGTCGGCGTTGGCTAACTAAAGCGCCTTGTGGATAGCGCAATTTTTAATTTTCTGGTATAATGTATACAGTAGTTAAAAGTTAAAAAAGTTATAAAGTTTATAAAGTGCGAGACAAAGACATCTTGTTATTTTTCTTTATGAACTTTACAAATTTTCAAACTTTACAAACTCCTTATGACCAACATCCAACCAGAACTTGAACAACAACCATACCTGCCAAAAGAAGTGCGGCCTGTCGTTACATCGCCAGAACAACAATTTGATGCGCAAGAAAAAGAGCCAACACAACTTGAAACAAAAAGCGAGGGCTTTTTGGAAGAAGCGATTGGCGGGTTGAAAAACAAACTGCGCGGAAGCAAAAAAAAACCGACTGTAATCCCGCAAGTTCGGGACGCTTTGGCTGTGGAAGTTGAAAAGGTGATGGAAGAAGGTCTAAAAGAGGCGTTTCAAGAACTCAATCCAATTCAAAGGCAAGAATTTAAAATAAAAGGCGAAGAAACCGCCCTGCAAATCCGCGTTCTTCTAAAAGCGGCGCATATTAAAGTCAAACAAATTTTCCGTTTGATTGTTGAGTGGCTAAAGATGCTACCGGGAATTAACCGATTCTTTTTGGAGCAAGAGGCAAAGATAAAAACTGACAAAATTTTATCTTTGAAACAAATTAATGATATTAAAAATAATTAAAGCAATTTCCCTCTCCTCGTAGGAGAGGGCTGGGTGAGGTCTGGTCAAGTGATTGCGAGCGAGACCTCCTCCTGCGCCTCCCCCTGCGAGGGGGAGGAAAATACCACCTATGTCATCCCTCCTCTCCGATCCCCTGATTTTCGCCGCGTTAATGCTATTTTTTCTAGCCGCGAGCATCACCGCAGTATTATTTATCATTCGGACTTTTTGGCATACCCGTTTGCAGGACAGCAAGGCGTTTAATTTAACTGTTTTGCAAATACAAGTGCCGAAAGAGAAAAAAAACGAAGGACAAGGAAATCAGTCAAATGAAACACAACGTGTTGACCAACTGCGCGAGGAAATCGGCATTACCGAAACACTATTCTCAACTGTTGCCGGCCTGCGCGCCCAGCGCGGATTAACAAACTGGCTGCGCGGACGCACTGACCATTTTTCTTTTGAAATCGTCGCGCATAATAATTTAGTGTATTTTTACGTCGCTGTGCCAAAAAAATTGCAGGGCTTTATTGAACAACAAATCCACGCCCAATATCCATACGCGCAAATTGAAGCAATGACTGACTATAATATATTTACTGAAAAAAGCACGATCATCGGCGCCTATCTTGGAGCCAAACAAAAATCCGTATTTCCATTCAAAACATACAAAAAAAGCGAATCAGATCCGCTGTCCGCTTTGTTAAACGTGCTTGGAAAAAATCATGAAGGCAACACATCGCTGGCAATCCAATATGTTGTCCGTTCTGCCAACAGAAAGTGGCGCAGACCGGGCGTAAGAATCGTGCGCGAAGTAAGAAAAGGCGAAAAATTTGAGACAGTCGCGCATGGCACGGCTTTTGGCAGATTCTGGCGGAGATTTTTTAAAGAACTCGGCGCGTCAGCAAAGACAAAAGACCAGATGAATCCAAAAGAACATTACCAACTATCGCCAATGGAAGAAGACATGTTGAAAGGCATAGAGGAAAAATTGGCCAAAGGCGGAATGGACGTGACAGTTCGCTTATTAAGCGTGTCTGACAGCCCGGATTTCGCGCGATTAAATTTAGATAATTTGACATCAGCGTTCGCGCAGTATAATCTTTATCGTTATGGCAATGAATTTTACGCCGCTGTGCCTCGCAACCAAACGCAAATCATCCGGCATTTTATTTACCGCGCGTTTAATGAAAAACGGCAAATCGTAATGAATACGGAAGAGCTTGCAAGTTTATGGCATCTCCCGCTCCCATCAACCGAGGCATCAAATATTAAATGGCTTTTGGGACGCAAATCGCCTCCGCCAAGCAACCTGCCAACAAGCGGTTTAAAGCTTGGCTTTGTTGATTTCCGCGGGGTTAAACAAGATGTTTTTATCAAAGAAGCGGACCGCAGGCGGCATTTGTATATTATTGGTAAATCAGGCACAGGTAAATCCGTCACCATCGCTAATTTAGCTATCCAAGACATTATAAATGGCAATGGTGTGGCTATTGTGGACCCGCACGGAGACCTTGTTGAGGCCGTGCTTGAACACATACCAAAAGAACGAGCTGATGATGTTGTTATCTTTGACCCATCAGACATGGAAAGGCCAGTTGGTCTAAACATGTTGGAGGCCAAAAATGAGGAGCAGAAGGACTTCGCGGTGCAAGAGATGATTGCCATTTTCTACAAGCTCTTTCCGCCAGAAATGATCGGCCCGATGTTTGAGCACAATATGCGCAATGTGATGTTGACACTAATGGGCGATTTGAGCAACCCGGGCACGATAATTGACATCCCGCGCATGTTCACGGATGACGCGTACGTCAAGGCATATTTGAAAAATTTAAAAGATCCAATGGTGCGGTCGTTTTGGGAAAAAGAAATGGCTAAAACATCCGACTTCCATAAGTCAGAAATGCTTGGTTATTTAATATCCAAAGTCGGCCGATTCGTGGAAAACGAAATGATGCGCAATATCATGGGCCAACAAAAATCCAGCTTTGATTTCCGCGACATAATGGATAACAAAAAAATACTGCTCGTCAATCTCGCAAAAGGAAAGACAGGCGAAGTCAACGCTAAATTGCTTGGCTTAATTATTGTCGCTAAATTGCAAATGGCGGCTATGGGGCGCGCTGATATGCGCGAGGAAGACAGACATGATTTTTATCTATATATTGATGAGTTCCAAAACTTTATCACTGACTCAATCTCCACCATATTGTCTGAAGCGCGTAAATACAAGCTTGATTTGATTATCGCCCACCAATACATGGGCCAGTTGACTGACGACAAAGGCAAAAGCCCGATCCGCGACGCTGTGCTTGGCAATGTAGGTACTATTATGTCCGGTCGTATTGGACCGGAAGACGCGGAAGTTCTGGCTAAAGAATTTGCTCCGGTTTTTGGCGCCTTTGACTTGTTAAACGCGCCACAATACGCTTTTTACACAAAACTTTTGATTGACAATCAGGCAAGCCGTCCATTCTTGGTCAACGCAATGCCTCCGGTAAAAGGCAACCGCGAACTTGGCGCGGCCATCAAAGAACTCTCCCGCCTCAAATTCGGCCGCGATCGAAGTATTGTGGAAGCCGAAATTCTAGAACACACCAAACTTGGTTCTTCTGAAGATAAAAGTAAAACAGACATGGTTGAGGCCTCACTATAATACATTAAAGCACAAGAGCATTAAAACAAAAACACCCCATTTACGAGGTGTTTTCTGTTCTTCACTTCTCAATTACGCTGTGAGGTGAGCAGACAGCAATTTCGCCATCTCAAACATGTTCACCTGTTTCTTGCCGCCAAAGACAACCAATAACTTGGCGTCGGCGTTGATGTTTCTCTTGTTTACAGAATCCTGTAAACCATTAGCCTTGATGTATTCCCAAATTTTCTTCATTACCTGGCCGCGTGGTAATGGTCCTGGGCCGATAACGGCCTCCAACTCGGCTGAAACCTTGTATGGTCTCATCAAAGCTGGGTTCGCTTTTCTTGGCATAATGTATATGCTTAAAAATTGAATTAGGTCTATTAATAAAACGACTTATCCACAGTATACCACACCCCCCTATTTTACACAAGGGGAAAGTCAAATTTTCGCCTATTTACGACCAAAAGGAAAACATATATAATGATAATATAAAAATTAAAAATTAGAAATTGAAAATTCAAATTATGGCCCTATATCATAAATACAGACCACAAACATTCTCTTCTGTCGTTGGACAAGAGCATATTGTAACGACGTTGATGAACCAAGTAGCGACTAACAAGGCCGCCCATGCTTATTTGTTTTCCGGCCCAAGAGGCGTAGGCAAGACAACACTTGCCCGCATACTTGCCAAGGCAATCAACTGCCCGGACCGCAAACAAGGCGACACAGAGCCGTGTAATCTGTGTAATCAATGCCAAGAAATTAGCGGCTCTCGCTCTATTGACGTAATTGAGATTGACGCCGCCTCGCACACTGGCGTTGATAATGTAAGAGAGAATATAATAGAGAACGCGCAGTTTAAGCCAACCAAATCCCCTTTCAAGATTTTCATTATTGACGAAGTGCACATGCTTTCTACCAGCGCTTTTAACGCGCTGTTGAAAACATTGGAAGAACCGCCAAAGCACGTGATGTTTATCTTGGCTACTACTGAACTTCATAAACTGCCAGAGACGATTATTTCCCGCTGTCAACGTTTTGATTTTAAGCGTGTAAATTTTGAAACTCTAAAAAAACATCTGACAAATATATCAAAGGAAGAAGAAATAAAAATAGACAGTGATGTAATTGAAAGAATTATAAACAAAAGCGACGGATGCGTCCGCGACGCTGTTGGCTTGCTGGACCAAATCATGGCCACTGGTGAAAAAAAAATCACTGCCGAGACCGCCTCGCTGGTCTTGCCGACAACAAACGCCGAGACAACACTCGCGTTTCTGACCGCGTTGGTTGACCGCGACGCGCAAAGCGCTTTGCAAATTATACAAAAATTAGCTGATGACGGCATTGACTTCGCGCAATTTAACAAGGACTTGATTGAGCTGACGCGTTTGCTCTTGCTGGCAAAATCCGGCGTGAAATTAGATAATTACAGCGCTGACTTGGATGAGAAAGCTAAAAAAGAAGTAAAAAAACTGGCTGACAAACTTGCTCCGCGCGACCCCGTGCGATTGTTGGATATATTTATGGCGCGTGGAAATCAAATCAAATTATCGCCTATTCCGCAAATGCCAATGGAGATGGGAGTGATTGAGTGGGTTACCACAGATATTGACCGCACAGATGGCACAGATCACAGATACACAGAACAACAAGAGAATAAGTTACCAGTGACTAATGATCAGTTACCAGAAAAATCCACAAAAACCATCGTTGAGCGTGTAAAAGAGCTTGTGACAAAAGCGCCCGACTTTACCCTAACTGACGTTAACGCAAAGTGGGGCGAATTTTTAACAAAAGCGGAAAAGCAATTCCCCTCTCTTTCTTTTATATTAAAAATGTCTGAAATTGTTGAATTGGACGGCGATACAGTAAAAATAAACGTGCAATACAATTTTCACCGCGATAAAATAATGGAAAAAGCGTGCCAAAGAAACCTTGAAATCCTGTTGAGCGATGTCCTAGGCAACAAAGCGCGCATTGAGGCGTCCACGCAAACGAAAGACGAAACAGCGCCAGTGTCTGACGAATTACAAGAACTCGCGTCCTCGCTTGGAGGCGAGGTTGTATCATGACTCATGACCCAAATAACATGACTCATCGCCTGTCAACAAAAACAATTATTTTAATCGTTAGCGCGGTTCTTTTTTCAATTTTATTCACGATGCCCGCATTTGCCGCAAACCTTCCTGTTCCACACACTTCTCAAGCGCCGTATGGCGATTGGCGGCAGCCGTGGTTTGACGCCTGCGAAGAAACATCTATTGTAATGGTGGATGCTTATTATCGCGAATATCCAAAAAAAAACTTGAACAAAAAAATCGCGCGCGCCAAAATCTTGGAGTTATTCAAGAAAAAAAATAAAACTATTGGCTGGGGGCTGGATGAAAACGCGAACAAAGTGGTAAAAATGATAAACAAATTTTACGATTGGCAGGCAAAGACCGTTAAAAAGCCAACCATTGAGATGATCAAAGAAGAAATTGATGGCGGACATCCTGTTATAATACCAGCTTACGGCCGAGCTCTAAAAAATCCGCACTTTAAACAGGGCGGACCCGACTACCACATGTTTGTTGTTTCCGGCTATGATGACAAAAAG
>CAYSQU010000026.1:3210-7191 GCA_964433365.1 uncultured Gammaproteobacteria bacterium | reverse complement strand
CACCCAACAACTAACTAACAAAATTATTCTTAAGAAAGATCCCTAATCCCGACTAAGTCGGGAATTCGGGATGACATTAAAAAAATATGAGTAAAGTTCTCGGAATAGATCTCGGCACCACTAACTCCTGCATGGCCATAATTGAAGGCGGACAGCCAAAGGTGTTGGAAAATAAAGAGGGGATGCGGACAACGCCATCCGTGGTTGCGATTGCCAAATCAGGCGAGCGGTTGGTGGGGCAATTGGCAAAGCGCCAGTCAGTCACCAATCCGGAAAATACTTTGTATTCAATCAAACGTTTGATTGGACGTAGATGGGGCGACGCGGAAGTCCAGCGCGACTTAAAATTGATGCCGTACAAAATGGTGAAATCAGGTGAAGGCGTCAAAATTATAATGCAAGGCAAGGAATTTAGTCCGCAGGAAATTTCCGCTTTGATTTTACAAAAGATGAAGACAGACGCCGAAGAACATTTGGGCGAAAAAATTACAGACGCGGTTATTACTGTGCCAGCATATTTTGATGACTCCCAGCGCCAAGCCACCAAAGACGCTGGTGTGATTGCAGGTTTGAACGTGCTTCGCATTATCAACGAACCAACCGCGGCCGCTCTCGCATATGGCTTTGATAAAAAGACCGAACAGAAAATTGCTGTTTATGACTTGGGTGGCGGTACATTTGATATTTCAATTCTTGAAGTGGCGCCAGACAATGTGCAGGTGCTTTCCACCAATGGCGATACGCATCTCGGTGGCGATGATTTTGATCAAGTGATTATTAATTGGATTATTGATGAATTCAAGAAAGAGAATGGTGTTGATTTAAGCAAAGATCCGTTAGCCCTGCAACGTATCAAAGAAGCCGCGGAAAAGGCCAAAATTGAGTTATCCACAGCCCAAGAAACCGAGATTAACCAGCCGTTTATTACTTCTGACGCGACTGGTCCAAAACACTTGGTAGTTAAATTGTCACGCGCGAAGTTAGAGGATTTGATTGGTGATTTAGTTAAGAAAACACTTGGCCCAGTGCAACGCGCGTTGGATGACGCGAAATTAAAAGTGGGTGATTTGCACGAAGTCGTGATGGTTGGCGGTATGACCCGCATGCCGTTGGTTTTGCAGACAGTGGAAAAGTTTTTTAACAAAAAGCCAAACATAAGCGTGAACCCCGACGAAGTAGTCGCGGTTGGCGCTGGTGTGCAGGGCGGTGTGTTAAAAGGCGAAGTTAAAGATATTTTATTGCTTGATGTTACTCCGCTTTCACTTGGCCTTGAAACACTCGGTGGAGTTATGACAAAATTAATTGAACGCAATACCACAATTCCAACTTCCAAAACACAGGTCTTCTCTACTGCCGCGGATAATCAGCCGGGCGTGGAAATTCATGTTTTACAAGGCGAACGTCCAATGGCGACTGACAACAAGACACTTGGTCGCTTTATGTTGGATGGTATTCCACCAGCTCCCAGAGGCGTGCCACAGGTGGAAGTTACATTTGATATTGACGCTAATGGCATCTTAAATGTCAAAGCAAAAGATAAGGCAACAAACAAAGAGCAAAAAATTACTATCACCGCGTCTTCCGGCTTATCAAAAGATGAAATTGAAAAGATGAAGAAAGAGGCCGAAACACATGCTGATGAAGACAAGAAAAAACAAGAATTGATTGAGGTACGCAATTTAGCCGACACCATGGTATATACTTCGGAAAAAATGATGAAGGAAGTTGAAGAAAAGAAAATTGCTATCACGGATGATGAAAAGAAAAATGTTGAAGAGGGGATTAAGTATGTGAAAGACGTGAAAGATAAAGATGATGTGGAGGCGATTAAGACAGCGTCAGAGGCGTTGTCCAAGGCCGCGCAGGTTGTGGGTATGAAAATGTATTCTGTGAATAAGGATAACACGAATGGTCCGCAAGCTGGCGGACCCACGAATGACGCGAATGATGCGAACGGTAAAAAAGACGAGGGACCGATAGAGGGGGAGGTTGTTAAATAAGCCGTCGTTTGTCATCCCGACCGAGGCCAAAAGCCGAGTGGAGGGATCCCTTTGGTGTACTCAAAGATATAATTAAATTAAAAGATTCGTCGAAGCGTTGGAAAGGGATTCCTCGACTCGCTTCGCTCGCTCGGAATGACATTGGTGAACTATGTCAAAAGATTACTACAAAATCCTCGGCGTGGAGAAGAATGCCACGACAGATGAAATAAAAAAGGCATTCAAGAAGCTCGCCATGCAACACCACCCGGATAGGCCGGGCGGTGATGAAAAAAAGTTTAAAGAAATAAACGAGGCCTTTCAGGTACTTGGAGACAATGACAAGCGCGCGAAATTTGATCAGTTTGGTTCTGATTTTGAACAACAGGGTGGTTGGGGACAGGCAGGCGGAAGTTGGGAAGATATTATGAACGCGTTTCGTCAGCAGGGTGGTGGCGGTGGACAGGGTTTTAATTTTGACTTCGGAGGCGGTGGACTTGGCGATATTTTTGGTGACTTCTTCGGAGGTGGTGGCTCACGACGCGGTGGTAGACGCGCGCAAGGTCGTGATATTCAAGTTGATGTGGAAATAGATTTTAAAGAAGCCGCGTTTGGTGTTGAGAGAGAGATATCATTGCGTAAACAAAGCGCGTGTGATGTGTGTGGGGGCTCTGGCAATGAGCCTGGTAGTAAGTTGGAGACCTGTGGCACGTGTCATGGCCGCGGACAAGTGGTGCAAGTGCAACGGACGTTTCTTGGCGCTATGCAAACAGTAGCGACCTGTCCAAACTGCCAAGGCAGAGGACAACACTCAAGCAAAAAATGCAAACACTGCGGCGGCGATGGCATTGTTGCCAAGACATCAGACATGAAAGTAAAAATTCCAGCCGGTATTGATAATGGCCAGTCAATTCGTTTGTCTGGTCATGGCGAGGCCGCTCCGCATAGCGGCGGAGCAGGTGATTTGTACGTGCAGGTTCACATTAGACCGCAAAAACTTTGGCATCGCGAGGGCTTTGATGTTTATACAGATAATGAAATCAATTTTACGCAAGCTGTGCTTGGTGATAAAATTGAAGTGGAAACAATTGATGGAGTTATTAAAGTTGTTGTACCCGAAGGCACAGAGTCAGGGCAACTGATTCGTTTGCGCGGGCATGGTATACAGCATTTAGAACGTTCAAGCCGTGGTGATCATTATGTTAGGGTTAAAATTAGGGTACCGAAAAGGGTGAGTCGGGATGTTAGGAAGAAATTGGAAGAAATTAAGGGTGACTTGTAGTTTGTAAAGTTATAAAGTTCGTAAAGTTTATAAAGTGGAGTCCAGCCGAAATGCTTGATTTTCTGTCATTGCGAGGAGCGAGGGACGAGCGACGCGGCAATCTAATTGTCCAACGATTTAGATTGCTTCGTCAGCCGATGCGAATCGGCTTCCTCGCAATGACGGGGGGTCTGCGCAAGATGACATACATAGGTACCACACTTCATTGCCAAAACCAAATTTGGCATGATGGGTCTATCCTTAATATAGTTCCTTTGTCAAAAATGACAGAAATGATTAGATGTTGAGGATGCCGATTGGGTGGTAAATATTTTAAAATACTATTTATAATAAATTATATGGGAGAAAGATTGCCGACCAACCCAGTCGCACTAAAAGAACACATTTTGGAAACGCTGTATTCACAAAAAGAGAGGGCGAGAATTTTTAGCCGTTTTTTGACTGATTTGTGGAAGCGTATAAATGAATTGTCTGCGGAACAGATTGCCAGGCTTGAATTACAAATTGGTAAAGAAAGAATGTCTTTGTTGCGACAAGACAAAAATCCGGCAGAAGCTGCCAAAAGAGAAGAGAGTTTGGCTTTATTGGATTCGTTTGCTCCTGAGATGAAGAGGGAAATTTTTAGTGGAATGTCTTCAGATCCACGACAACAGGAATTTTTTAAGCGTAAACGCACTGAGACAAAAGCGTTTATGGATATAGTGAATAAACCGCAATTGG
>CAYSQU010000026.1:0-3110 GCA_964433365.1 uncultured Gammaproteobacteria bacterium | reverse complement strand
CGTAAACGCACTGAGACAAAAGCGTTTATGGATATAGTGAATAAACCGCAATTGGGGGGGCAGATAGTGGACATTGCTGGCGGAGCGGGTGATGTTGGCAGAGCACTTTCTGTGTTAACAGGCAAAAATGCTTTGATATTGGATAACAATCCACATCAAGTTGATTATGCAAGAGAGTTAAATAGGATTTTGGGTCATCATAATGTGGAGGCGAGGCAGTTTGATGTTCGCAAGGAAGAAATTCCGGCAGGCACTTGGGTGGCCAAACATCCTTGTGGAGATTTGGCAGATCAAATTATAAAACAATGGGCGCGGTCTGAAAATAGTCCAGAGTTATATTTGATGACATGTTGCCAAGGTATGGCTCGCAATTTTGATAATCCATACGGTTTTTCAAGAGAAGAATGGATGGCTTTGTGTAAAGAATCAGATTTGACAAATAATGAAAATGAGGAGAAAAGAAAGCGCGGGCAAGAAGCAATGGAAAAATTAGATAAAGCAAGGGTAGAGTATTTAAAGCAACTCGGTTTTGATGTTAATTTAAAAGTGGTACAGGGTACGATTAAGGGGAATGTTATAATAGCCAAAAAGAAGTCGGTTTAGGGGCACTGTCGCCGAACTCGGTAAGATTCTTACCACATATCCGCTTATGTAAAGCAAAAAATAAATTTTAACTCACAACAATATGAAGAAAACACTTCTTCTCTCAATCGCGGTTATGCTGGGTTTGATGCTCGCGACACCTGTGATGGCAGTCAAGCCGACGGACAAGGCAGTGGGAAAGTTCGTTAGGAGAATGACGCAAGTCAGCGGGGAATTGACAGTAATAAATGGCGGCACAGCTTCGTCAACGTCTTTGACAGTCAAAATCAAAACAGTAAAGCCAAAGAAAAACAAGAACTGGGTCGGCGCTTATCCGGAAGTGAGCAAGGACTTGATTGTGCTTGTGGACGCAAAGACAAAATTTGTTAGAAAATATTGGGGCAAAAGCTCATTGGAGGAATTGACTATTGGCGATAAGTTGAATATCACGGCAAAGACGAATGAAGATGGGACGCTTACGGCGCGGTTAGTCAAAGATGATACTTTGCATTGGACTTGGAAAGTGCATAATGGCGTGATTGATGGTCTGGACGCGACAGCTAAAACGTTTACACTAAAACAAAACAACAAAAAGTCCGTGACTGTCAAAATTGATGCCAAGACAAAAATTTATGTTCCGCCATACACAGCGACTGGTTCAACTTTTGCTGATTTGCAAAACGGGCAAATCGCGCACGTGCGGGGCATTATAAATAATAAAACTAAAATTATAACAGCGTCATTTATCCGTGTGGGTATTGTGAAGCCGGTTGTGGCGTTGCCAATGACGACTATTACTCCAGTGGCAACAACTACGTCAATCTAACATTTTATTCACCTCCGCGTCCGCTTCTTTGTTCCTTTCGCGCGGGATGTGTTTGTAGGTTATATGTTTGAATTGAGCCGAAGCGTTGTAAGCCAAGATAAATAATTTTTGCAAGGTCGGTTCTTTGACTTTGTATTTTCTCTGTAATTGTTTTACAACCAACTCACTATCCAACATACAGTCCACCTCATCAGCGCCCAGCGCTTTGGCTTTTTTGAGGCCGGAAATCAGGGCCATGTATTCGGCGTAGTTGTTGGTTTGTTCACCTAAATATTCTCCGTAGGACGCGATGGTTTTTCCTTTGGCGTCTTTGATAACCACGCCAGTTGCCGCAGGACCCGGATTGCCACGCGCTCCACCGTCCGTGTATATTATTAATTTCATAGTTTTTTCAAATCACAAATTGTTAGTTGTAATTCTCTATTTCCATTCCACTCATTCACACTAATCTCAAACACCACATCAATTTTTTCACCTTTAACTAAATTTTTGCACCAGTTGGAGCCGTTGTTGCCATTACATAGATTCCAACCAACAAACTTTTTCACACACTTAGCGCCGTTGTCTGCCATAATGCGGATATGTTTGCCTTCTTTGCCGACTGGCTCCACTGTTTGCACAATTAAATTACGCGTCAGGTATTTTGGTTTTTCATTGTTTTGGCCAAATGGCTCAAACTTTGATAATAAGTCATAGAGATCCCAATCAATTTTATCCAAGTCAATTTCCGCGTCAATATTTAACTTCGGGCTCACGTCCATGCCGACAGTGTCAATTAAAAATTTTTCAATCATTTTTTTCTTCAAATCCGGCAATATGTCCGCGTCTTTGAGAGAAAAACCGCAAGCCATTGGATGTCCGCCAAATTTGGTAAAAAATTCCGGCACTGATTGCAAAAAGCCAATTAAACTAAAACCTTCAATACTGCGACCAGAACCAACCATTTCGCCTTCGTTTTTGGTTAATGCTAAAGTGGGTTTGTTATATTTATCTTTAATTTTTCCAGAAATCAAACCAATAATGCCCGGAGGCCAGTTGTCGCCATAAATAATCAAAACCGGATCGTTCATCTGCGCCGGCTCAACTTGTTCAATGGCGCGTTTAACTAACTCCTCGGTCATTTTTTGCCTCTCTTGATTATTTATGTCAAGTTCATGCGCGAGTTGCGCTGCTTCTTCTGGATCTTCGGTCATTAGTAAATTATACGCGGCATTGGCGTGGTTCATCCGTCCGGCGGCATTGATGCGGGGCGCGATTTGAAAGCCGATAGTGTATGAATCAAACTCGCGTTTTTTTGTTCCGTCTTCGGTCAATAACCTAGCTTCCAATAATAATTTTTGCAAGCCAATTCGTTTGGTTTTATTTAAAACCACCAAGCCATATTTTGTCAGTGTGCGGGATTCGCCAAGCAAAGGAACCATGTCCGCTACGCTGGCAATTGCTACCATGTCCAAAAACCATTTTTCGTATGCCTCGTGCGTTTCGCCGTCGGGCAATACCTCGTTTGTTTCATGATGTTTTTTTAAAAGGCCCTGCATTAGTTTGAACGCCACGCCGCCTCCGGCTAATCCCTTGTCTGGATATGGCTCATTCGGCACTAAAGGGTGGATAATAGCATGCGCAGGCGGAAGTTCTGCTGGCACAGTGTGGTGGTCAGTAATAATCACATCAATGCCGGCGTCTTTTGCTAATTTAACTTCCA
>CAYSQU010000025.1:0-7341 GCA_964433365.1 uncultured Gammaproteobacteria bacterium | reverse complement strand
CGCGGATTTTTCGTAATTTCGCAGTTTTCGTATTTCGTACATTATAATAGCCTCATACTCGCCACCTTGTCACCCTCTTCTTTGAACCTCATAATGCGCACACCCTGGGTGGCGCGACCAAGGGTGGAGATAGTGTTTAGTGGGGTGCGGATAACCTGGCCTTTGACTGAAATCGCCATTAGGTCGCACTCTTCCGTATTATTTATCACCGCCATGCTAATAATCTTACCTGTCCTTGGTGTTACAGACATGGTCCTAATTCCAGAGCCACCTCTGCCTTGAACTTTATATTCGGCAATATGCGTGCGTTTGCCAAGTCCGTTTTCAGAAACCACTAACAATTCCAAGACCTTGCGACTAACTAACTCTGGCGAAATTACATCCATGCCAACAATTCTGTCTTGGCCTTTTAGACGCATGCCACGCACGCCAGAAGCAGTTCGGCCCATTGGTCTGACATTGCTTTCTTTGAAGCGAATGGCTTGTCCGCCGGAAGTGACTAAAATTATGTCATCTTTTCCGCATGATGGGCGCACCCATTCCAACATCTCGTCTTTTTTGAGTTTTAGAGCGATTAATCCTGAACGGCGCACATTGTTAAAGTCCTCAAGCGAGCTCTTTTTAATAGTCCCTTTGTTTGTAACCATTACTAAAAATTTGAATTTATTTATATCTTCCATTGACAATACAGCGGCCAATTTTTCATTTGGGGCTAATTGCAAGAAATTAACAATTGCTTGCCCTTTGGAAGTGCGGGTGGCTTGCGGGATATCATAAGCGCGCATCTGAAATACTCGTCCGCGGCTTGTGAAGAATAACATGTTGTCGTGCGTGTTGGTGGAGATAAGCTGATCAACCACATCTTCCTCTTTTGTAGTCACGCCAATCACGCCTTTGCCACCGCGTCCTTGTGTTTTGAAAGTGTCCGGAGGGATGCGTTTGATGTATCCGTCGCGAGTGGTCATTATGATAGTGGGTTCATTCGGAATCAAGTCCTCGGTGGAGAATTCTTTCACGCCATGCGCGACAATCTGCGTTCTGCGGTCTTCGCCGTATTTTTCTTTTATTTCTCTTATTTCTTTTTCAATAATGTCCAAAATTTTCTTTGGGCTTTTCAAAATTGTTTCACACTCATCAATGAATTTTTTCTTTTCTTTTAGTTCATCCTCAATTTTTTGCTGTTCAAGATTTGCCAATTGTTGCAAGCGCATTTCCAAAATAGCGGTTGTCTGTCGGTCGGTGAAGTCAAACTTTTTCATCAAGTTTAATTTTGCTTCTTCTTTATCTTTGGATTTTCTAATTGTCGCGATAACAGCGTCAATTTTGTCCAAGGCCTTTTTTAGGCCTTCCAAAATGTGGGCGCGTTCTTTGGCGCGCGTTAAGTCAAATTCTGTGCGTCTGCGCACCACCTCTTGTCTGTGTTTGATATGCTCTTCCAGCACTGATTTGAGATTTAAGACACGCGGTTGTAGGCCGTCTATTAATGCTAACATGTTGACGTGAAAAGTGGTTTGCAATTCCGTCATTTTGAACAGCGCGTTTAACACCTTTTTTGGATAAGAGTCCTTTTTCAATTCCACCACCACGCGCACGCCGTCTTTGTTTGACTCGTCACGCAAGTCCTTGATGCCCTCAATTTTTTTCTCCTGAACTAATGTGGCGATTTTTTCCACTAGCGTGGATTTATTAATTTGGTATGGAATTTCAGAAATAATTATATGAAATAGTCCTGTTTTTGTTTCTTGAATATCTGCTTTGGCGCGCAGTATGATTCCTCCTCTGCCTGTCGCGTACGCCGCTTCTATATCTTTTTTATTATAAATAATTCCGCCGGTTGGAAAATCTGGACCTTTTACAAATTCCATCAGTTCTTCCACGTTTATTTTTGGTTTTTCGATTAGCGCGCAAACGCCGTCGCATAATTCGGACAGATTATGTGGCGGGATATTTGTCGCCATGCCAACCGCGATGCCCATACTGCCGTTCAAAAGCAAACAAGGCAGTTTAGAAGGCAAGACGCGTGGCTCGCGAGTTGAGCCATCGTAGTTGGGCACAAAATTGACTGTGTCTTTTTCTATATCAAACAGCATTTCTTCGGCAATAGCAGACAATTTGGCCTCGGTATAGCGCATAGCGGCGGCTGAGTCGCCGTCCATAGAGCCAAAGTTGCCCTGTCCTTGCACCATTGTCTCGCGCATTGCGAAATCCTGCGCCATACGGACCATTGAGTCGTAAATCGCGGCATCGCCGTGCGGGTGGTATTTGGCCATCACCTCGCCGACTACATGCGCGGATTTGCGGAACTTGCCAGTGTGTTTTAGACCAATATTCCACATTGCGTACAAAATACGGCGATGTACCGGTTTTAGACCATCTCTTACATCCGGCAAAGCGCGCGAAACAATCACGCTCATGGCGTAATCAAGATAAGATGTTTTCATTTCATCAACAATGCCTATTGGCTCAACTCTGCCAATGGATTCAGTGGGCGGTAGATGTTGTTGTACTGGCTTGCTGGACATACAAAATGCTAATAAGATTATTTTTTATTTGATTTCTTAAGTCGTCTGAATTGTTTTCTATCGGCACTGTTGGTTTGTTTGACTCAACTGTCTCCATTGTATCTTGCCATGTGGTTTTGGCTGTTTCGGTGATGCCGGGTTGTTTTTTTGTGTTTGAAAATGAGTCCTGAAAAGCCGCGCGCATGTTCCAGCCCCACATTAAAAAAACAATAGCGCTAAAAATAGTTACACCGGTCCAAAGCCAGATTTTTTTCTGTCTAATAGCTTCGTCATTTTCATAACGTAGCGCTTTGAGCGGGTGAGTTTCAATTTTTTCATAACGCGTTGACGCGGGTAGTTTCTGTAATTCAGCCGGTCGTTCAATTTCTTTAAATTTTACATGCTCAACCATCAAGCCGGGCAATTGCTCAACTGCTTTTTTAATGTCGGCACGGACGCGTTTGTTTATTTCTGTGGCTTTTGTTTTTTTGCTTGATTTCTTCATAAAGATTGATTGTCATTACCATCGGTTACTCTTTCTCCATCACCATCACCTGCGTTCCTTCTTCCGGCAATGTTTTTTTCTTGATTATTAATTTTTTCTCCGGCTGGACTTTGGCGCCCATTTCTTTCAAGAAGTCCTCAACTGGTTTTGCTTTTGGGTCATTGTCGGATTTGAAAGCCATTGGAATTACGACTTTTGGCTCCAAAGCATTGGCGACTTTGGCCGCGGCTTCAGCGTCATAACACGTGTCATTGCCAACCGGAACAAATAAAATATCAACTCCGTTCAAAAGCTCTGTCTGGCGCTCGTTCAATGGTTTTTTTGCCATTCCCAGATGTCCAAGACACAATCCCTCGCTGTCAATTCGGAACATTAAACTATCTGGTTCATTGCCATAAACAGCTGTTATCAAAACGCCCTTGATTTCGCACTCGCCCGGGGTTGATAGAACAAATGGATTGCCAAGTGTGATAGTGTTTTCTTCGCCCCTGGTATACAAGCCAATTTCCGCGCTCAAATTGCGAGGGAAAGCGCCTGCCGATGGTTTATATGGGTCAATAACGACCACAACGTCCTCTTCTGCTGGTTTAAAGACGAATTTGAAGGCAGTGTTTCCAAGCCATGAAATATGCATATTGAAGTTATAAAGTTGAAAGTTATAAAGTTTATAAAGTCCGGAATTGCGTGATTATTATATCATGTTTTGTGGAATGGCGCAAGCTCTTGACAGTGTTCAAAAGTGTGCTATAATACGTTCACTTAATTACCTCCATCTGGAGGGCTCTGTAGGGTTTCGTCGCCCGCGAGTTAATTTAATTTTTAATAATATGTCAGACGAAAAAAGGTTGGGTTTTGCCGAGCTTTTGAAAAGTTTCTTTTCCACGCTTCCAAAAGCTGGGGAGTTGGTTAAAGGCAAAGTAGTTACCGTTGATTCCGGCGAAATCCGTTTGGATATTAATGGCGTGGCTACTGGCGTTGTCCGTGGCAAGGAATTGTACGCGGAATCGCGCGAGTTTGCCGATTTAAAAGTCGGCGATGAGGTGGAAGCGACAGTTGTTGAACAGGAAAACGAGAATGGCGAAATGGAATTGTCTTTCCGCGCCGCGGGCCATCAATTGGTTTGGCAAAGAATGGCCAAATACTTGACTGATGCCATCACACTACCAGCTAAGGTGACTGCCGCGAACAAAGGCGGTTTGATGGTGCAGGTAGACGCTCTATCTGGATTTTTGCCAGTATCGCAATTAAGTCCGGACCACTATCCTCGCGTGCCAGGCGGAGACAAAATGCGCATTTTGGAATGTCTGCAAGCGTTAGCTGGTTTGGAATTGCAAGTTAAAGTGATTGATGTTTCAGAACAAGACGATAAATTAATTGTGTCAGAAAAAGCGGTTTGGGAAGACGACCAAAAAGCCGTGTTGGACTCATATAAAGTCGGCAATGTGATTGATGGAGAAGTCAGCGCGTTGACATCTTTCGGCGCTTTCATCAAATTCGGCGAGGGCTTGGAAGGTCTTGTCCACATCTCCGAAATTGTTTGGCAGAGAATTGGCCATCCCCGCGATGTGTTGAAAGTCGGAGATAAGGTCAAAGCGCAAATTATTGATATTAACAAATCAAAAATATATTTGTCCATCAAACGTTTGGTTGAAGACCCATGGAAAAAAGTCAAAGACAAATTCAAAGCCGGCGATATTGTTGAAGGCGAAATTCACAAGATTGAAGAGTTTGGCATCATGGTAAAACTTGATGATGAAATTCACGGTCTTGCTCACGTTTCCGAGTTGTCAGACGGTCAGATGTTGGACATCAAAACACTGCGCGAGAAATTCAAGATTGGCGAAAAATTCAAATTTGAAGTTATTTCTGTTGAGCCATCCGAACATCGTTTGGGGTTGCGATTAGAAGGTGTGCAGGGGAGACGGGTGAAGGTTGCGAAGGAAGAGAAGGTTGAGGATGTGAAGGTAGAAAAAAGTGAAGAGAAAAAAGAGGAAGAGGTGAATAAAGAAGAAAAGAAAGAAGTAGAAATTGAAAAATAGAAATTAAGAAGAAATTATACAGAAATTTTAGAGACGCTCCGATGTAACATCGGAGCGTCTCTTTTGGTAACATTGACAAAATTCGTTTTTTTTACTATACTTACACCACAATTCTTAACAAAAAATTATGTTCAAGATGTTCAAAAGTTTTGGTCTTATATTCATTACCCTGCTTTTAATCGCCGGGGCTTTGAGTTATTCGCCGATTACGAAAACAAAGTCGGAGCAGGTTGGTATTGGCAAGTTGGTTGAGGAGATAAATAGTGAGACAGTGAAAAGCGTTACAGTGCAGGGCGACACATTGCTTGTCACTCTAAATGACGAAAAAGCCAAACCGCAGGAAGTAAAGAAGGAGCTGGGTCAGTCGTTTTCTGAACTAATGAGCAATTATGGCGTGGCATCGGAAAAATTGCAAAAAGTTGATGTGCAAGTTAAGGACTTGTCCGGATGGAGATATTGGTTAGATATGCTTTTGCCGTTTTTATTGCCTTTGATTTTGTTCATCGCGATTATATATTTCATGACCCGCCAAGTGCAGGGCGCGAATAATAAGGCCATGGGTTTTGGCCAAAGCGCGGCTCGGCAAGTTAAAGCGGATGATAAAAATAAAAAAACGTTTAAAGACGTGGCTGGAGCCAAAGAAGCCAAAGAAGAATTAGAAGAAATTGTTGATTTTTTAAAAAATCCAAAAAGATTTACTGACTTAGGCGCAAAAATTCCAAAAGGCGTTTTGCTTATGGGCGCGCCAGGCACTGGCAAAACGCTCATCGCCAAGGCAGTGGCTGGCGAAGCCAATGTGCCGTTCTTCCACATTTCCGGTTCAGAGTTTGTTGAAATGTTTGTAGGCGTTGGCGCGTCGCGCGTGCGTGATTTATTCGCCCGCGCTAAAAAAGCCGCGCCAGCAATTGTGTTTATTGATGAAATTGACGCGGTTGGGCGCAAGCGCGGAGCCGGTCTTGGCGGTTCTCACGACGAACGCGAACAGACACTTAATCAAATTCTTGTTGAAATGGACGGTTTTGATCCAAACCTTGGCGTTATTGTCATCGCGGCAACAAACAGGCCGGATGTTTTGGATAGCGCCCTGCTTCGTCCCGGCCGTTTTGATCGCCGTGTAGTTATTGATTTGCCGGATATTGCCGACCGCGAAGAAATTCTTAAAGTTCACGCGCAAGGTAAACCAATTGTCAAAACCGTTTCGCTTCGCAACATTGCCGAACGCACACCCGGTTTTTCCGGAGCGGATTTAGCTAATCTTTTGAATGAAGCCGCGATTCTCACTGTGCGCAGAAACAAGAAAGAAGTTGGCGAGCGAGAAATTTTAGAAAGCATTGAAAAGGTGCTACTCGGGCCAGAGAAAAAGTCCCGCGTAATGTCCGAAGACGAACGCAAAATGACGGCCTATCACGAAGCCGGGCACGCGATTGTTGGCAATTTTTTGCCAAACTGCGACCCTGTGCGCAAGGTCTCCATTGTCGGCAGAGGTCTTGCTGGTGGATATACTTTAAGCATGCCGGAAAAAGACGTGCGATACAGCACATTGGCGAAATTCAAAGATGATTTGGCAATGATGCTTGGCGGTTATGTCACAGAAAAATTGATTTATGGCAATGAGCAAATTTCCACCGGCCCATCTTCCGACCTCAAAAAAGCTACGCAAGTGGCCACGGCAATGGTGGTTCGTTATGGCATGAGCGACAAACTCGGCCCGCGCGTTTATGGCGAGAACGAAGAGATGATTTTCTTGGCGCAGGAAATCCACGAGCGAAAAAATTATAGCGAAAAAATCGCAGAAACTATTGATTCAGAAATAAATCGCTTGTTGTCCGAAGCGCTTAAGTCAGCAGAAAAAATTATTGTTGAAAATAGGGATAAAATGGATCAATTGGTTAGTGTGTTGTTGGAGAAAGAGACGATTGAACGGGAGGGGTTTGATGAGATAATGAAAAAAGAAATTTAAAACCGGTGGAATTGTGTTGTGGATAAGTGGGATTGACAAAGTCAGTATTGTGTGGTATCCTTAAATTAAGGATGGTGTACCGTGAACTACACGGACCTAACTATCTTCGCAAAATAAGGCCTCGGGATTCCAGAGGTTTTATTTTTATGTTATAATATGTCACGGTGGGCAAACGGGCACGTAGTTTAACGGTAAAACACCATCCTGCGAAGATAGAAATGCGGGTTCGACCCCCGTCGTGTCCACCAATATTAAACTTTCCGATTTTTGCCCGACCGATTTGGCCGCGCGAAGCGCGGCAGAGAACGGAAACACTGGCTCGCCGCGCACGGCGCG
>CAYSQU010000024.1:0-7470 GCA_964433365.1 uncultured Gammaproteobacteria bacterium | reverse complement strand
ACATTGATTTGTTTAAACGCTTCAAAAATATAGAGTTAGGTTTAACAATAACAACTTTGGACGAAAATATCAAAAAGATATTTGAGCCCTTTTCTCCAAGTTCACTTGCAAGATTGGAAGCTTTAAAGAAATTGAAACAAGAAGGATTTTATACTTATGTTTTTGTTGGTCCAATCTTTCCGTATTTAACAGATTTGGAAGATATTTTTAAGAAAGTTTCTCCATTTGTTGATTTGTTTATGTTTGAAGATTTAAACCTGAATCCGTGCAGAAAAGAAGTTTTTGAAGAGATAAGAAAAAACTTTCCTGAATTGGAAGATAAATACAAAAATTTATCAAAGGGATTTTGGTTAGAAAAAGAGAAAGAGATTAAGGGCTTAGGTAAAAAATTCAACAAATCAATCAAGATTTATTTTAAACATACAGGTTCTCTAAAATTTAAATAGGCGGGGCGGAGTGAATTTCGCACAACGTTAGGGATATACGAAGTTGGCGAAGCCAATTTGGGAAAGCGAATTGCAACGAGCTTTCCGTATAGTCGCTGTTAGGCGTGGTGAGCGACCAACGGGAGCGAAAGTGCAACGTCCCGACGAGCGGAGCGAGGAGAGTTCCGCCACTCAACTACTTCTCACCAACTATTATTAAAAAGGGCGAACATTTATCTTCATTAACCCACTTCTGACTATCATCTTGTGCTATGGGCTCTTGGGTTGTTTTAATTTTGAAATTTGATTCTTTCAACATTTCTAAATAATCCTCTCCTGACCAAAAATAATCTTCTACTCGTAATGGTTTTGTGGATTTCAAAATCAAACTAACTTTTTTTCCGGAAGTTAAATTTTTGACATAATCTAATTTGTAAGAAATAAACTCCTGACCGTTACACTCTTCCCAATTTACATTTAATATAACAAGAACGCTATCCTTCCTTAGCACTCTGTTTATTTCTTTCAATATTTTTACAATTTCAGCACTTGAAGGGATGGTGCAAGTGACAAAGTTGAGAACTGCAGAGTCGATAGAAGATGATTCAATAAAATCTAACTTTCCACTATCAATGTGATGATATTCAATACTTTCCGATTCGTACTTTCTTGCAGTTTGAATCATCTTTTCAGATGTATCTACCCCAATAACTTTGGCAACTTTGTCACTGATATAACGGCAAAACTTACCAGTGCCACAGCCATAATCTAAAACAACTTTTCCCTTCAAGGGCGTCAAAAATTTAACGACGTTAGGATATCCAAGAGCCCAATCAGTTGTCGTTTCTTTTCCATAAGCATCATATTCTTCTACAAGATGATTATAATTATCCATAAGATAAATGTAAGCTAGATTCTATAAAAATCTTGTGTTGAGTGGCGGAATTACGCCTAACTACCTTTATACCAACTATCCTGCTTTTTTGGCTTAAATATGCTATAATGGTTGTGGATAAGTGGGTTATAGGGTAGGGGGGTATAGAATAAGTGTATTTTATCAATAAATATGGAAAATGACAATACTTTTGCCAGTTTGGAGAGGGAATTGAGGATTAGGAACTATAGTCGGAGGACAATTGAGTCATATGTCTATTATAACGAAGAGCTGTTGCGATTTTGTGAGAAAAATCCGCGCGATGTTAGCACAGAAGACATAAAGAATTATTTGGATTTTTTGGCGCAAGGCCGGTCAGCGAGTACTGTGTCAGTGGCGTATAATGCCATTCATTTTTATTATGGCGAGATTTGGAAGCGGAGTTTTTTCTTAAATATAAAACAACCAAAGAAAAATAAATACCTGCCAGTTGTTTTGTCAAAAGAAGAAGTAAAAAGAATGATTGAATTAACTGCGAATCCAAAACACAATTGTATAATTAGTTTGCTTTATGGCACTGGCGTACGAGTGAGTGAGCTGACGCATATTAAAATGCGCGATATTGATTTGGACCGCAAGATGTTGCGTGTTTTTCAGGGCAAAGGAAAGAAAGACAGATTTGTGATGTTGCCGGAAAAGTTGTTGGCGATTTTGACTACGCAGGCGAAATTGAAACAAGCGGGGGACTTTCTATTTACTAATGGGCGGGGAGACAGTCGGCTTACAGAAACGACAATTCAAAAAATCGTCAGTCAAGCAGCCGAAAGAGCAGGAATTAAGAAAAATGTGTCGCCACACACGCTTCGGCATAGTTTTGCCACGCATTTGTTGGAGAACGGGACAGATATAAGGTATATTCAAGAGTTGTTGGGGCATGCAAAGTTGCAGACGACGCAGATTTATACACACGTAGCGCAAAATGACTTGGGGCGGCTAAAAAGTCCACTTGATGGTTAAAAGTTCATAAAGTTTTTAAAGTTCATAAAGTAAAATGTATGAAATTTGAGCGTTTTGAGGATATTGTGGCCTGGCAAAAAGCGGGTGGGTTGACTGTGGAAATTTACAAAATATTTAGTGTCTCTAGAGATTTTTCTTTCAGAGATCAAATTGTGAGAGCTGTGGTTTCGATAATGAACAACATTGCCGAAGGGTTTGAGCGGATGAGTAATAGCGAATTTAGAAGGTTTTTGTTCATTGCCAAAGGGTCTTGCGGAGAAGTGCGTTCAATGTTATATTTAGCTTATAAGTTAGGTTACGTGTCTGCAACGCAATTTAATGATCTGAGATCAAAATCAACAGAAATTTCTAAAATGCTCTCCGGTTTAATAAAGACTTTATAAACTTTACAAACTTTATAACTTTATAAACTCGTCTATGTCCGGACATTCTAAATGGCACAATATACAAGGCAAAAAGGGCAAGGCCGATAAGGCGCGAAGTAACATCTTTACCAAGGTTGCGCGTCTTATTATGGTCGCGTCCAGAGAGGGCGGGGGCAATCCTGATATGAATTTTTCTCTTCGTATCGCGGTTGATAAGGCCAAGGCGGTAAATATGCCGAAAGACAATATAGAGCGGGCGATAAAGAGCGGGACTGGAGATGCAAAAGACGGAAAAGTGATTGAAGAAGTGATTTATGAGGGTTTTGGACCGTCTGGCGTGGCTTTTTTGGTGGAGGCGTTGACTGATAATAAAAATCGCACAGTGTCGGAAATTAAGAACACGTTCTCAAAATATGGCGGGTCAATGGCGAGCTCCGGTAGTGTAAAATGGATGTTTGAACATCTCGGAGTTGTGCGACTTGGTGAAAGTGAAAAGGAAAAAGTAAAAGCGAAAAAGAGTGAGTTTGAATTAGAATTGATTGATGCGGGGGCGGAGGATATTATTGATAGTGAGTTTGGGTTAGAGATAAGATGCCCGATTGAAAAGTTTCAGGTGGTGTCAGAAGTAATAAAGAAATATGGGTTAGAGCCGGAGAGTTCTGGGTTAGAGTGGGTTGCTAAAGAGCCGGTGGCTTTGGATGAGGCGACGAGTGAGAAAGTGAGTCATCTGTATGACGCGTTTGATGAAATGGATGATGTACGCGAAGTATTTACAAATGAAAAATAAAAAGACACAAGACACAAATTTGTTTGTTTCTTGTATCTTGGACATTTATGAATCAACCAAAATGTGAACGCGTTCTCGGCATTGATCCTGGTTTTGGCAGAGTTGGTTGGGGTGTGATTGAGAAGAAAAAAGGCGAGTGGGAAGTAGTGGATTGGGGCTGTGTAGAGACATCTACAAAAGATAATTTTATTGATCGTCTAAAAGTCATTCATCAGACGTTGACTTTTTTGATTAAAAAATATCAACCAAACAGAATCGCGGTTGAGGATTTGTTTTTTGCGAAAAATGTGAAGACGGCAATGAAAGTCGGGGAAGCGCGTGGTGTTATTTTGCTCACTTGCGTCCAAGCTGGCGTGCCAGTGGATGAATTTACGCCTTTGCAGATTAAGCAAGCCATGACTGGCTATGGCAGAGCAGAGAAGGGCCAAGTTCAGCGAATGGTGCAAATGATTCTAAAAATCAAGAATAAAATCACGCCTGATGACGCGGCTGACGCGTTAGCGGTTGCTTTGACCTGCGGTGCGTCACAAAGGTTGCGGTAAGTACTCAAGTGATGTATAATTAACAATATAATTTAACAATTTATTTTATGCTAAACATATCAATAAATGGTTTCGGTAGAATAGGAAGACAAGTTTTCAAAGTCGCTTTTGAAAACAAAAACATCAAAATCGTTGGAATCAATGATTTGACTGACACCAAGACGCTCGCTCACTTGCTCAAGCATGATACTGCCTATGGCAATTATGAGATGGAAGTGAGTTTTGATGATAAAAATATCATTGTTGGTAATAAAAAGTTTCCAGTGTTCGCGGAAAAAGATCCTGGCGCTTTGCCGTGGGGTAAATTGAAAGTTGATGTGGTTTTGGAATGTACCGGCAGATTCCGTGATGCTGAAAGCGCTGGCATGCACCTTAAAGCTGGGGCAAAAAAAGTCATCATCTCAGCTCCCGGCAAGGGCAAAGACATCCCAACTTATGTGCGCGGGGTGAATTGTGGAAAGGTTAAAAGCGAAAAAGCTAAAATCATAAATAACGCGTCTTGCACAACAAATTGTATCGCGCCGGTTATGGCCGTCTTAGATGAAAAGTACGGTATTGAAAAAGGCATGATGAGCACGGTTCACGGCTATACTTCTGACCAAAATTTACAAGATGGCCCGCACAAAGATCTGCGTCGCGCTCGCGCCGCGGCAGAAAATATCGTCCCCACCTCAACCGGAGCGGCCAAGGCAGTTGGCGAAGTTAAAACAAATTTGCAGGGCATTTTTGATGGCGTGGCTTTCCGCGTGCCAGTTCCAACCTGCTCGCTTTCTGATATCACGGTTGTGTTAAAGAAAAATGTCACAAAAGAAGAAGTAAACAAAGCGCTTGTTGACGCTTCAAAGACCGCGCGTTTCAAAGGCATTTTGTTCTGCACCGAGGAGCCGTTGGTTTCGTCTGATTATGTTGGCAACACCTATTCTTCAATCGTTGACTTGCCTTTGACTAACGTCGTTGGCGGAAATTTAGTCAAAGTTGTTGCGTGGTATGATAATGAGGTTGGGTATTCACATCGTCTCGTTGAGATGGCGGAGTTGTTTGGAAAATAATATCCGGATTTCCAGATAATCCAGATTGACGGATAATAAATTATGAAAATAAAAACAATCAAACAAATCAAAAATCTCAAAAATAAACGCGTTTTGGCGCGGGTGGATTTTAATGTGCCGATTAAAAACGGCGCGGTGACTGACGATGCGCGACTTTTGGCGTCAATTCCGACCATTGAATATCTGCTAAAAAAAGGCGCGAAGGTGATTTTAGTGAGCCATCTTGGACGGCCGGAAGGAGTGGAGGAAAAGTACAGCTTGAGACCGGTGGCAGAGCGATTAGGTGAATTATTAAAGCGAGATATTAAGATATTAGATATTAAATATTTACGAGACGAAATATCCAATATCAAATATCCAATATCCATGTTAGAAAACATTCGTTTTTTTGAAGGTGAGAGAAAGAATGACAAAAAATTCGCGAAAGAGCTGGCGGGGTTGGCGGACTATTTTGTCCTTGATGGATTCGCTGTGGCTCACAGGGATTCGCCGTCTGTGTCTGGCGTGGCAAAATATATTCCGGCTTACGCGGGTTTGTTGTTGGAAAAAGAAATTGTCGGCTTGAGCAAGGCGTTGGTGAAACCAAAGAGACCTTTTGTGTTGGTTTTGGGCGGAGTGAAAATGGAAACAAAAATTCCGGTCTTGAAAAATTTATTGCCAAAAGTGGATTACGTTTTGATTGGCGGGGGAATTTTTAATACGTATTTGTGGGCAAAGGGGTACGAGGTGGGTGGTTCGCTGATTGACGAGAGTTGCAAGAGAGAGGTGTTGAAATTGTTGAAGAGTAAAAAAGTGGTGTTGCCTGTTGATTTTGTGGTTGGTGATGAAAAAGGTGGTAAAGTTAGGGTTGTGAATTTGTCCAAAGAAAAGGGATTCCTCGGCTCCCTTCGGTCGCTCGGAATGACAGTGGGTGAGGCCATCTACGACATCGGTCCAGCGACCATCCGTCTCTACGCGCGGTACATCAAAAAAGCCCAGACAATTGTCTGGAATGGCGCAATGGGATATTTTGAGCAAAAGCCGTATGATGTAGGCACAATGTCAATTGCCCGCTTAGTCGCGTCTCGCGCCAAAGGCAAAGCGTTTGGCATTATTGGCGGAGGCGAAACATTGCAATCAATGGAAAAAGTTAAAATGACTGAATTTGTTGACCTCGTCTCCACCGGCGGTGGCGCTATGTTAGAATTTTTGGGAGGCAAGCAATTGCCCGGTGTAAAAGCTGTGGCTAAAAAGTAGGAAATAGTGTATAATATAAATATAGTTTATAAAGTTTGAAAGTTTGTAAAGTTTTTAAAGTACTTTATGAACTTTATAACTTTATTAACTTTTTAACTCTCATTTTATGTCTGTCAAAAAAGAAGGGCGCGACTGCTGTGGCGGTTGCAAATGCGGGGAGTTTGTCCGCAAAATAATGTTCACTTTGTTGGGTATTTTGTTGGTCTATGTGATTATTTTGGTTGGGTCAATAATTCGCAATAATTTGCAGAAATATAATTTTATTGGCCGAGCTGATCGCGCCGAACGCACAATTACGATTCAGGGCATTGGGAAAGTAACTGCTAAGCCAGATATTGCCGTAACGTCAATGGGAATGATTTCATCAGCCAAAACGGTCTCAGAAGCGCAACAGAAAAATACAACCATAATGAACAAGTTGATTGAAAAATTAAATGGACTGGGGATAGACGCGAAAGATATCCAGACGACAAATTATAATATCTATCCGCAGTATGATTATTTGCAAGATAAGGGTCAGGTATTGCGCGGTTATGAAGTCAACCAGAGCGTGACGATAAAAATTCGCGATTTAACAAAAGCTAACCAAGTGTTAGCTCTCGCGGGAGAAGTTGGGACAAATAATGTTAGCGGTCTTCAATTCACGATTGATGATAATGAGGTCTATAAGGCAGAGGCGCGAAAATTGGCCTTAGACAAAATTGCGGAAAAAGCTAAAACACTAACAGGGTTGCTTGGTGTTAAAGTGATTGGTGTTGTGTCTTACAACGAATATGAGGGAAGCGGCGGTATATATCCAATGAAGGCCTATTCTGATAGCGCGATTGGCATTGGTGGCGGCGTTCAGGCAATTGAATCAGGCAGTACTGATGTTACAATCAATGCCAGTGTAACTTTGGAGATAAGATAAGAGTTAAAGAGAAATTTTTGTGTTAAAACGAAGAATTTACGGACGAATTCCTGTCGTTTTGTCCGATGTTCAAACACAGAAAAAGTTTATTTCAGCACTTCTATTTATAACAGTGGTATGTTTTGGTATTGGCTTCAACGTTTTATTATTTAAAACAACCAAAGCCGCGGCAATAACATGGGTTGGCGGAACACCAGGTGATTGGTGTACTGATGCAAATTGGTCAAATGGCGCGGAGCCAACCAGCGCCGACGATGTTACTATA
>CAYSQU010000023.1:4755-7929 GCA_964433365.1 uncultured Gammaproteobacteria bacterium | reverse complement strand
AACACAACGGCCTTCTCTCATGGCTTATTTTAGCTAAAATTATGTAAAGAACAGACATTGTATTATACCACAAAAACAGGGCTTTGTCAAGGCCACCCTTGTGCATAAAGACGGTCTAAATCAACGCCCTACCCGTCATCTCTTTTGGTTTCTCTACCCCCATTATTTTTAACATAGTCGGCGCGACATCGGCTAGCATGCCGACCGGTTGCATAAGCGACAAATCCCCTTCCGGCGGATCACCGGCTGGCCCGGCAATACCCTTGTATTTATTGCCGACGATAATCAATGGCACAGGATTATTGCTGTGCTCTTTGTCCATATCGCCAGTTTGCAAATTAGTTAATTCTTCCGCGTTGCCATGGTCGGCGGTAATCAAAACCACGCCGTCTTTGGCCAATGTGTGTTCCACAACATCTCCCAACGCTTTATCAATCGCCTCGCAGGCCTTGATTGTGGCGGGCATTTTGCCAGTATGCCCAACCATATCGGCGTTGGCAAAATTAAGCATAATCGCGTCATATTTATCCGACTCAATCACTTTAACTACCTCTTTCGTGATTTCCGGCGCTGACATTTCGGGCGCCTTGTCATAAGACGACACTTTTGGTGATGGAATAATCTTTCTATCCTCGCCTTTGAACGGTTCCTCAACTGTGCCATTCAAAAAGAAAGTCATGTGCGCGTATTTTTCTGTTTCCGCGATGTGAAGCTGTTTCAAACCAACGTTACTAATCACTTCGGCCAATGTGCTTTGCACAACTTGCGGAGGAAACGCCACAACTACTGGTAGTTCTTTTTCATACTCCGTCATTGTCACAAAAAACAAATTTTTTAGATATTCACATTTGAATTTATTAAACCCGGGCAAAACAAAGGCCTTAGTCATCTGTCGTCCCCGATCCGGGCGATAATTGTAAAAAATCACCGCGTCATTTGGCCCGACTACGGTCGTTGGTCTATCTTTCTCGCCAATTACAACGGGAACAAATTCTTCATCATAAACCTTTTTGTCATATGACGCTTGGATGGCCTCTATCGGGTCAATAAAATACCCGTCTGACTGACCGCAAGCAATCGCCGCGTACGCTTTTTCTGTTCTATCCCAACGATTATCGCGATCCATCGCGTAATAGCGACCGGAAATTGAAGCAATTTTGCCGACTTTCACTTCTTTCATTTTATCCTGCAATTTTTTCACGAAATCAATGCCAGAATTAAAAATCGCGTCCCTGCCGTCCAAAATCACGTGTACAAAAACATTTTTTATTTTCTGTTTTTTAGCCAAGTCCAAAAGCGCGAAACAGTGTTCTAAACAAGCGTGCACATTGCCGTTGCTTAACAAACCAACAAGATGCAAAGCCGATTTTTTCTTTTTCACCTGCTCTGTGGCGCTCAAAAACGCCTTATTTTCAAAAAAACTTCCATCTTGAA
Organism: uncultured Gammaproteobacteria bacterium; assembly: GCA_964433365.1. Taxonomy (GTDB): domain Bacteria; phylum Patescibacteriota; class Patescibacteriia; order Magasanikbacterales; family UBA922; genus CAYSQU01. The sequence continues at coordinate 6,495 of CAYSQU010000023.1, read as the reverse complement.
TCGCGCGATTAATCCTCGGCAACGATTGATAATACACTCGGCCAGCGCCTATATTCAAATGTCCGACTTCCGAATTACCCATCTCGCCAAACATAAGACCAACCTCTGTGCCAGACGCGGACAAAGTCATAACCGGATATTCTTTAAGATAGCTGTTGATGTTTGGCAACTTCGCGCGTGTTATGGGATTGCCTTCGCCATCAGGAGCCACACCCCAGCCATCAAGAATAACTAGCACCACGGGTTTGGTTTTGTTTGACATAATTAAATTAAAAATTTTCCGCTCATCTCTCTCGCCTTCTTCACTCCCATCAATTTGAGAAGTGTGGGCGCGACATCAGCTAAAATTCCGTCGCTAATTTTCTTCACGCCCAAATTTTTACCAACTAAAATGCACGGCACAAGATTAACAGAGTGTTCAGTATCAACTTCACCGGTTTTTAGATTTATCATTTCTTCGGCATTACCGTGGTCCGCAATAATCAGCGCTTGGCCGTTCTTTTTTAATAATAAGTCAATAATCTGTTTTACACCCGCGTCAACGATTTTAATCGCCTTTTTACCTGCCTCAAAATCGCCGGTGTGTCCAACCATGTCTGGATTGGGAAAATTTACGCAAATAAAATTATAAACGTCTTTTTTAAGATAGCCGACGATTTTTTCAACCAAATTCTTGGTGTTCATTTCCGGCTTGTCAGCGTAAGAGCGAATCGGAGGGGACTTAACAACCTCGCGCGTTTCTCCGTTTAGCGGATCGGCAAAACCGCCATTGATAAAGTAAGTAACATGCGCGTATTTTTCGGTCTCGGAAATATACAACTGGCGATACGCGCCGTCAATCACCGCGGGCAAGCAATTTTTAATATCCGGGCTTGGAAAAGCTGTAAACAACCCGGGTAAATCAGGTCCAAAGTCCGTCATAGCCACGAAACGGATATTTTTAGGATATTTTTTTCTTTCAAAAGTTCCGCCATTTTTCTTTTCAAAATCTTCCTGCACAAAGGCCTTAGTAATTTGTCTGGCCCTGTCACTCCTAGCGTTAATAAAAAACACCGCGTCGTTGTCTTTAATCATCGCGACCGGCTTGTCATTTTCTAAAATGACGGTCGGGCAAATAAATTCATCCGTATCTCCACGATTATATGATTGCGCAAGAGCATCTTCCGCGCTTGGAGCAGTACAACCCTTGCCCCGCACCATTGCCTCGTACGCCTTTTGAGTGCGTTCCCAAATTTTATTTCTGTCCATCGCGTAAAATCGACCAGTGACCGTGGCGATTTTTTCATGGGCGAGCATGTGACCACGCAATTCATGCAAAAAATTCGTAGCGCCATGTTGTGACGAATCACGGCCGTCCGTGAACAAATGCAAAAACACTTTTTTCACGTCATTGCGCCTAAAATATTCTAACATCGCGTATAAATGCTCCGGGTGCGCGTGCGCGCTGTTGCCGTCTGTCAAAAGGCCCATGATGTGTACAGCTGTTTTGTATTTTTTAACATGATGCAATGCCTGTTTGAACGCCTCATTTTTGAAAAAAGTGCCGTCATGAATCGCCTCGGAAATATACACCAAGTCCTGTTTGACTATTCTGCCAGCGCCGATATTCATGTGCCCGGCTTCAGAATTGCCCTGCTGGCCGTGAAACAACCCGACGGTCTCGCCCCAGGTCGTAAGCGTTGAATGCGGGTATTTTTTCATCAAACCAAAAACATACGGCGCGGTCTCCTGCGTAACCGC
>CAYSQU010000023.1:0-4655 GCA_964433365.1 uncultured Gammaproteobacteria bacterium | reverse complement strand
TCACTCTCAATCTTCATTAGCCGATTATACTTCTCAACTCTCTCGCTCCTGCTCATAGACCCGGACTTTATAAATTCGGCGTTGACGGCAACAGCCAAGTCGGCAATGAAAGTGTCGGCTGTTTCGCCGGAACGATGCGAAACAGAAATTTTATAGTTATTTTTCTTGGCCAAATAAATCGCGTCAATTGTTTCTGATAAACTGCCAATTTGATTAACTTTAATCAAAATCCCGTTAGCCACTTTTTCTTTAATGCCTTTTTGTAAACGCTTAGTGTTAGTCACAAACAAATCGTCTCCAATCAACGTGAGCTTTCTGCCAAATTGTTTTGTCAAAACCGCCCAATTTTCCCAATCATCTTCGGCCAAACCATCTTCAACTGACAACAATGGATACTTCTTTATCCAATTTTCCAAAACACGCATTATTTTCTCGGCAGTGTAGCCCTGTTTTTTTGATTCAAAATAATACCTGCCATGGCGGTAAAATTCTGACGCGGCCATGTCTAATGAAATATACACCTGCTTACCTGGCGCAAAGCCGGCTGATTTTATTGCCTGAACGAGCAACTGAAGCGCGCGTTCGTTGTTTAACAGGTCCGGCGCGAATCCGCCCTCATCACCAACCGCAGTGCTTAAGCCCTTTTGATTAAGAATCGCCGCGAGCGAATGAAAAATCTGCGAACCCATTCTAACGCGCTCGGAAAATTGCTTGTGCAATGGCACAATCATGAATTCTTGAATAGACAAATTGTTATCCGCGTGCCGCCCGCCGTTTAAGACGTTCATTGTCGGAATCGGAAGCCGCCATCCATTTTCTTTAAGACCAAATGTTTGGCGAATATATTTGTACAATGGCATATTCAAAGCGCTGGCAGACGCGCGAGCGCAAGCCAGAGAGACAGCTAAAATCGCGTTCGCGCCAAGTTTCTTCTTATTCTCTGTTCCATCTAAATCCAACATCATCTTGTCTATCCGACGCTGATTAGAACCGTCATTGCCAGACAAATGATTGGCTATAAAAGTGTTCACATTTTTCACTGCCCGCAAAACGCCCTTGCCTCCGTAGCGCTTTGTGGCGCCATCTCTCAATTCTAGTGCCTCATGCGTGCCAGTTGACGCGCCAGACGGCACAGACGCCGTGCCACTCGCGCTGTTCTCTAAAACAACAGTCGCCTCAACTGTCGGATTCCCGCGCGAATCCAAAATCTCTCTCGCCACAATCTTTTTAATAGTCGTATTCGACATACTTTATGAACTTTAAAACTTTATAACTTTATAAACTATCGTATATATTAAACCACAAAACCAAACAAAAAACAACCCCGCACCACGTTGAGTGCGGGGCTGTCTTTAATAAATGGGTTTGCCAACAAGAACACCTGTGAATAAACAAAAAGACGAGGCAATGCCTCGTCTCTACAAAATTTCTGCCCAATTTCTTTAATTTCTGCCCAATTTCTTCACTCGACTTACCCTTATCAACCCACCGCAAGGCACAATCTCTATCCCCTTCTTTTCTAATTCATCCAAAAACAAATTCATACCAAGCGAATCAGAAACAATGTGGCCGGCAATCACAATATTCATGTGGTGTTCGTTGGCTTTATCGCGCGCAGTGTCCTTCATGTGCATACCAACAATGGTGCTAATGCCACAACGTGAAATTTCTTTATACACTTTGTCCGAAGGATTGGTGCCACCAGTCATTTCTACCAAAAATTTACCAACTTGATGCTTTGGATTGCCCGCAAACAAACTTGGACCAGCCCCGCGTTTTTTGGCTTCTTTGTATTCTGGGATCTCCAATAACATATCCATTAAATCACCAACTGTATGTGGTTTGCTTTTGACAATATATTTTTGTAAATAATCATTCACTAAATTATCAGTTATGGTGTGAGTATTAATAAGATTAATCTTCAAAGCACGCGCTAAATCAATTAATTTGTAATGATTGATCGGGTGGACACTGCGTCCGACTTCTTTCATGCGTTCGTCGGTAATTTCTTCAGCAACATGCACCGGAACGCCGGCTTTTTCCAATATTGATATAAACAAATCCATCACAGAATGTAAACCAGCCAAAGCCTTGCCAACTGGGTGATGAGCAATAATTAAATCAATTGGCTTGCCACGCTCATTTAATTGACTGGCGAGTAGAATTTCACCATCGCCAATATCAATACCTGTCAAGACCCGCTTAACTTTGGTTTTTCCATCGTCAAGATGAATCCTGCAATCAGAATAAGGATTAGTTAATCTTTCCTCATCAAAATATTCTTTATCCTTTGGCCTGATATCGGCAAATTCTTTCTTAACATGAGCCAAATAAGCCTTTATTCCCGCCTGTCCGCGCGGGTCTGTTTTAATCGCCATTTGCAGGCCAAGATTGAAGATTTGTTTGGTGGTGAGCATAATTTTTTGATAAAAAATAAATAGTCCCTGCTTCAAGGACTATTGTAACAGTTTATCTTAAAATGTCAATTTTTTAAAATTCTTTGTCCAATTCCCGCGGCCTCAACCACTGACAGTTCTTTGCCATTAAAGTCACGGTATTTATCCGGATTAAAATCCCAAAAATTCAGCGGCACTGGGATTTTGCCCGCGCCGTTGGGCGCGTCAATCACGTAAAGCGGCGCGGCCAATCCAGAAATCCGTTTGCGCAGTTCGGTAAAAATCTGCGCCTCGCGCTTGAAGTCAACTATAAAATGCTCGGCGCCTTTTACCGGGTCGCAACGGAATAAATAGTAGGGTTTTACGCCGATTTCCACCAAGCGGCTAAATAACTCTTCCAAAACTTTAACATCGTCGTTCACCCCCTTGAGAAAAATTGATTGCGACAACAGCATTGTAGAGACCTTTTGCAATTTTTTGATCGCCACTAACGTTTCTTTGGTTAATTCCGCGGGGTGTTCAAAATGAACCATTAAATAAAGCGGTTTGTTTTTCACCTGTTTCAAAGCGCTGATTACTTTTCTATTAATAAGCGCCGGATTGGCCGCGTGCAAACGGGTGCCGACGCGCACGATTTTTATCTGCGGCAAACGCGCTAATTTTCGCATGGCCTTTTTCAATATCGCGGGCACGGTCAACGGATCTCCGCCGGAAAAAATCAACTCTTTAATCTCTGGATGCGCCTTGACATACTTAACCATATTTTCAATATCCGCGTCAGTCAAAACGCCTTTTTCTATATCAGAAACCTTGCGCCTGCGGGTGCAAAAACGGCAATAAGCGGCGCAATTCATGGTTAACAAAACCAGAGCGCGATTGCCGTATTTGTGCACCAATCCGCGGGTAACGGTATAATGTTCCTCTAAAAGTGGGTCCTCGGTTGTAACCCGCTCATCCTTTTCCTCTTTGCCGGAAGGGACAAACTGGCGTTCAATCGCCGGACACTTAGCGATTAATTTTTCCAAATGCGGCGACAGGCGTGTGGCGAGCATATTTTTATGCTTTAATGCTTTCAAATTTAAATGTTTTAATTATACTCAATGCCGTAGCGGGAGCAGGCGGCGGAGATAATTTTGCAAAGCAGTGTTTCATAATCCAATCCTGCTTTCCGCGCTGACAAGGGAAAATAAGACGTCATGAAAACCTCCGGCGGAATCAAACCCGCAGGCGAATTTACTTCCAAAACAAATGGATTGTTATTTTTATCGCAACGGATATCAACTCTGCAAAAATCCAGAACATCCAACGCCTTCCATGTTTCAAAACAAATATTTTTTATCTTTTTTTCCAAATCAGCGTCCAATTTAGCCGGACAAATAAAATTAGCGCCGCCGGTTTTTTCTTCTATTATCCATTTTACTTCCAATGAATCCAACGGATTATATCCTGCCGGCAATGTAGAATGGTCGGACTCTATAATCGGCAAAATCTCCGGCGGATTGCCGAGCATGGGAACAGAAAATTCTCTGCCTGTTAAAAACGGCTCAACCAGCGCGTCTTGGCTAAAATGCTTGATGATAAATTCTACCCGCTCTTTCAGTTCCCCGGCATCGTTCACCACGCTTTTGTTGCTAATGCCCGCGGACGAACCCTGTGCCACAGGTTTTACTATCATAGGAAATTTCAAATCGCCTTTTAATTCTTCATCTCCCGTTCTAAAAACTTGTTGGGGCAAAACCGGCAACCCGGCGCAAAACAATATATTTTTTGCCGCCGCCTTATTCAAAATCAAGGCGCTGCTTAACGGTGAACAACCAGTGTACGGCAATCTCAGCATCTCCAGCATAGCCGGAAAATGGCACTCGCGGTCATTGCCATGCAATCCTTCGGCAAAATTAAAAACCAAATCAATATCATCTTTGCGCTTATAAAGTTCTAAATACGCTTTTTCATCCGCTTCAATCGCGACCACATTTTTGAAACTAAAATTTTTAAGGTGTTTTACCATCCACTCAATGGCCGCGGGGTCGTCAAAATCCGTGTCTAACTGAACCAGCTGGTCATCCGGATTGGGATAAGTATGGCGAACATTATAGAGAAAAAATAAATTATTCAGCGGCATATTCGTTATTGGTAAACGGCAAACGTTCTATGCCGCGGGCGTCGCGCATTGTGTTTAAAAGCAAACGTTTTAGAATTTCATTAAAATCAATACCGTAAACGCCCAATATGTGCGCGATGGCGCAATCAAGCTCTTTT
>CAYSQU010000022.1:0-8388 GCA_964433365.1 uncultured Gammaproteobacteria bacterium | reverse complement strand
TGGCGCGTATTTTGGCAGTTCTGCCAGAGGCGATAGGTAGATTGTTTCATCTTTCGGGGTACCGCCATTATCAACCTGATCCCCGCCAAAAAGTATTAAATTCGGTTCAAGAGCGATAATTTCTTTGACTGCCTTTTCAACATAGTTTTCCCGTTTGTACGGCCCGACCTGCAAGTCGGCAATAAAGGCGATTTTGATTGGTTTGGTGATGCCCGGCAAATCAATTTCTTGCCTGTTGATAACTAAAAATTTTGGCTCAATAAAACTTCCATAAATTATTGTCATGGTTCCAATAAGCAAGATAATGGCAACTGTCAAAGTTGCTTTTTTATGCCTTACTTCCTGTGTATTTTCTTTCCTCAATTCACATAACAAAATAACCGCTGGAAGGGCAGTTATAACAATACCGAGCGTAATAAGAATATCAAAAAACGTCTTCATAATTCGTGCCGAAGGAGGGAATCGAACCCTCATGGTCTTGCGACCGCTGGATTTTGAGTCCAGTGCGTCTACCAATTTCACCACTTCGGCTTAATAATGCGATTATTATACCAAAGTATTTATGTTATTGTCAATATGTGTTATACTATAAACACAGATTTTATGGATTTTTAGATGATTGCACAGATCACAGATTATAGTTATGGCGAAAGTAATCTCAGTAGTCAATCAAAAAGGCGGGGTGGGGAAGACCACGACCGCCTTGAATGTCGCGGCTTATCTTTCAGAGCTGGGCAAGTTTGTGTTATTGGTTGATATGGACCCGCAAGGCAATGCCTCTAGTGGTCTCGGCCATAGCAAGGACAAAGTTGAACACGGAATTTACGAGGCCTTGGCCAAGCAAAAGCGGGTGCATGATATTATTAAAAATACCGCCCACGAGGGTCTTCGTATCGCTCCAAGTACTCCAAATCTTGCCGGCGCTAACATTGAGCTTGTGGATATGGAGCGTCGCGAGTTTCAACTGGCAGATTTATTGGAGGAGCTTAAGCACGCTTATGATTATATTGTAATTGATTGCCCGCCTTCACTTGGTCTTTTGACTATTAATAGTTTAGTCGCGGCAGATGAACTTCTCATCCCAGTGCAAGCAGAATATTACGCGTTAGAGGGGTTGGGGCAATTGTTGGAAACAGTTGGTTTGATTCAAACACATGTTAAACCAGAATTGAAAATTTTGGGCGCGGTAATTACTATGTTTGACAAGCGCACTCGTTTGTCCGAAGACATTATGAATGAGTTGTACAAATATTTTCCAGATACGATTTTTCGCACAGTAATTCCGCGCACCGTTCGGTTGGCCGAAGCGCCAAGCTTTGGAAAATCCATTCTCCACTATGATCCTTCGGGCAAGGGCGCGAAAGCGTATGAACGGCTGGCGAGGGAGATATTGGAGAAACACGGATTGTAGTTTTTAAAGTTTGAAAGTTTGTAAAGTTTGTAAAGAACTTTATGAACTTTATAACTTTATGAACTTTATAAACTTTTATGGCCTTAGGTAAAGGACTCAATTCACTTATTTCCGCGAAATCACGCAGCTTTTTTCGTCGTGAAACAGGTCAACCGATTAATAACAAAGATCAGATTTGGCATATTCCGATTTCCGAAATTACACCCAATACCGAACAGCCGCGCCGGGAGTTTTCACATAATGAGATGGAAGATTTAGTTTTATCCGTAAAACAACACGGCGTCTTGCAACCGATTACAGTTACAGAAAAAGAAGACGGAGGATACGAATTAATTGTCGGTGAGCGTCGGTTGCGCGCTTCACAAATTGCTGGTTTAGTGACTGTGCCGGCGATTGTGCGCGTGGCGAGCAAGCGTCAAAAATTAGAGTGGGCTTTGATTGAAAATATTCAACGTCAAGATTTAAACCCGATTGAAGAGGCGTTTGCGTACGCGCGTTTGATTGAAGAATTTAATTTAACACAAGAACAGGTGGCCGAACAGGTTGGGAAAAGCCGTCCGACTGTGGCCAACATGTTGCGCTTGCTCGCATTACCGGAACCAATCCAAAGATCATTGATGAATGGACAACTAAGCGTTGGCAAAGCAAAAGCGCTCTTGAGTTTGGCTTCGCCAAAAGAGCAATTGGAAATGTTCAAAAGCATAACAGGCGAGAAGATGACAGTGCGGGATTTGGAGCACAAAGTGGCCATGCAACCGGCCACATCGCGCAAGGGCTTTGTTCGGCGCGACCCAAATGTGATGGCGCAGGAAAAATTATTAGAAGAACGGCTGGGCACCAAGGTGTATATAACGCAAAAGGGCCAAAGCGGCAAAATCACGATAGAGTATTATTCGCAGGAAGAATTAAAGAGGTTGGTAAGCGAATTAACATAAACAAAAAAGTAGAGACGCGATTAATCGCGTCTCTACTTTTTTGTTTATTTCTTCCTCGTCACCACCGTTTTAAACCAGTCAGTAATGCCCCCCCGGTCTTTGAAGTAATTTTTGATGTGCATTTTTGCCGAGTGGGTTTTGACGAATTTAAGCCAGTCATGGCTTGGTCCTTTGCGATTTTTATCAGTGAGAATTTCTATCACATCGCCGTTTTTTAAGGGCGTATCTAACGCGGTCATCTGTTCATTGATAATCGCGCCGTTACATTTGTCGCCGATATTAGTGTGGACATGATAGGCAAAGTCAATCGGCGTGGCGCCTTCGGGCAAATCAATCACATCGCCTTTTGGCGTGAACACAAAGATGCGCGTCTGCAAAAAATCAACTTTTATTTCTTCTAAATCAGATAACTTATTCAAAATATCTCTTTGTATTTCCGCGAGCTCCCGCACCCACCTGATTTCTCGCGACGGGCGCTTGGAGCCCCATTCGTCATAATGCCAATGGGCGGCCGCGCCATATTCCGCGTCTTCTTGCATCTCTGCCGTGCGTATTTGAAATTCCACGATTTCGCCGGTGTCGGTAAAAACAGTGGTGTGCAACGACTGATAGCCGTTTGGTTTTGGTTGCGCGATAAAATCCTTTATTCTGCCCTTAAGCGGTTTCCATAATTTGTGAATAATGCCAAGCGCGGCATAGCAATCAGCCACAGTCGGAACAATGGCGCGCAACGCGATTAAGTCATAAATTTTGTCTGGGTCATTATTTTTACGCAATAATTTTTGATAGTAACTGTAAATGCGTTTAGTGCGCCCGGAAAAGTCAATTATTTTAATGCCCGAGTGTTCCAATTCTTTGCGCGTTGCTTCAAGTATGTGTTGGGTTAATGTGGTTTGCCCCTTTAGTTTTTCTTCGCGGACTTGTTTTGTTGTTTGATATTCTTTTGGATAGACGTGTGAGAATGATAAATCCTCCAAACGTCCTTTAAACTCATCCATGCCAAGACGATTGGCGATTGGCGCGTAAATTTCCAAGCTTTCCAGCGCGATACGGTAACGTTTTGGAGCCGGCAAGGCCTCCAAAGTCGTAAGATTGTGAATGCGGTCGGCAAATTTGATAATCATCACGCGGATGTCTTCGGCCATGGCCACAAACATTTTGCGCAAATTTTCTATGTAGCGCTCAACGCCTCTGTATTTTAATTTACCCAGTTTAGTGATGCCCCGCACCATGGAAGATATTTCAGAACCGAAGTTTTTTTCAATGTCATCTAATGTGATTTCCGTGTCTTCCGGCACATCATGCAAAAGCGCGGCGATTACAATCGCTGGGTCAATGCGCATATCAGCCAGAATGTGGGCAGTGGCGAGAGGGTGGAAGATATAGGGTTCGCCGGACTTGCGTAATTGGCCAGAGTGGGCGTTGTTGGCGAAATCATAAGCGAGCTGAAGCATGTCGGTGTCAGCTTTGTCATCGTAGTACTTAACCTTCTCAATTAGATTTTGGATTGTGCCTTCGCTTGCCATATCGTGTATTCTTTTTCTCTGGCGCGTTTTTGAGGGCTTCTTCGCACTGCGCCAATTCAAGCGACTCAGGCGCCACATCCTTTGGCGTACTCACATTTTTCTTGCCATCAGTAATATATGGTCCATAGCGTCCATTCATAATTTTTAATTCACTGCCCACAAATTCTTTCAACACTGTCTTGCCTTTGCTTTCGGCCATAGTTTTTACAACTTCTAATGCTCGTTCAAGCGTGATGGTGTATGGGTCATCGGTTCTAATGGAAGTGAATGCTTTGCCAATTTTTACATAAGGCCCAAATCTGCCCATGCCCACCATCACTTCATTGCCGGTTTCATCAAGACCTAAAGAGCGGGGGAGAGATAATAGTTGTAATGCGTCTTCAAGTGTAATTGTGTCAATTGACTGCCCTTTTTTTAAAGAAGCGAATTGCGGTTTTTCCTCGTTGGTTTTGCCTTCAGCATTTTTTGCTTCGCCTTTTTGCACATAAGGTCCAAACCGTCCGATGCGCGCGTAGATTATTTTGCCATCTTTCGGGTCAACGCCAATTTCGCGCGCTGACGTGGCCTCTTTTTTGGAAATTTCATCCATCTTATTCATCAAATTCGCGTGGAATGGCTCATAGAACGTGGCGATAATTGGTTTCCAGTCCTTTGTGCCTTCCGCGATTTCATCCAAGTTTTCTTCCATCTGGGCGGTAAATTGATAATCAACAATTTGCGAAAAGTGTTCCACCAACAAATCAATTACTATGAAAGCAATGTCTGTTGGTTTTAGTTTTTTATTATCATCGCGTTCCACATAATGTCTGTCCTCAATCGTGGCGATTGTTGGCGCGTAGGTAGATGGCCGGCCAATGCCAAATTCTTCCATTGCCTTGACTAGCGTAGCATCAGAATATCTAGCTGGTGGTTCGGTAAAATGCTGTTCTGGCTTTAAGTCCTTGCAATCCATTGCTTCATCTTTTTTTAATTCCGGCAAAATTTCTTCTTTCATGCTTTCCGGATATAATTTTAACCAACCATCAAATAGCATTGTCTGTCCATTGGCTCTAAATAAATATTTGCCTCCGGCAATGTCAACTATAGTCTTGTTGAGACGCGCGTCTGCCATCTGTGTCGCGACTGCCCGTCTCCAAATTAAAGAATACAATTTAAATTGTTGTGGATCTAAATAATTTTCCAGTCCCTTTGGATCGCGGTTTGGGTCAGTCGGTCGGATAGCTTCGTGCGCTTCTTGCGCGCCTTTGCTGGTATTTTTGTAAGCCCTAAATTTAGGCAAAGTATATTTGTCGCCAAAGTTATTTTTTACATAATCATTTGTTTCCTGCAAAAATTTTTCAGAAAGATTAACCGAATCAGTACGCATGTAAGTGATCAAACCAACCGAGCCCTCGCTCCCCAACTCAACGCCCTCATAAAGTTGTTGAGCCAAACGCATTGCCTGTTTGGCGGAATATCCGCATTTTTGGTTAGCGGCCTGTTGCAAAGTTGAAGTCGTGAACGGCGGAGCTGGTGTGCGTTTGGTTTCTTTACTTTCCAAATTACTGACAGTGTATTTTTGTATTTTTGCATCCGCGACAATCGCGTCAACTTGCGCTTTGCTTGTGAGTTCTAGTTTGTCTAATTTTTTGTCGTTGATTGAGTGTAGTTCAGCGGAGATGGAAGATAGGAGATGGGAGATAGGAGAGAAAAGACCTGTGATGTTCCAATATTCCTGCGAGATAAATTTTTTAATTTCCCGCTCGCGTTCAACAATCAAACGCACGGCCACTGATTGCACGCGTCCGGCAGAGAGCCCTTTGGCGACTTTTTTCCAAAGCAGGGGAGAGAGTTCATAGCCAACCAATCTGTCCAGCACGCGGCGAGCTTGTTGCGCGTCAACCAACTTCAAATCAATGTGGCGAGGATTTTTAAGCGCCTCGTCAATGGCGTGTTTGGTGATTTCATGAAAAGCGATTCGTTTCGCGTCTTCCGGTTTGATGTCCAAGACCTGCGCTAAATGCCAAGAAATAGCTTCGCCCTCACGGTCTTCATCAGTAGCAAATATGACTTCTTTGTTTTTGCTTAATTTCTTTAGTTTTGTCACCTGCGCGCTCCGCTCTTTCGGCACCACGTAAACCGGCTCAAATGTTCCGCCCTTTATATCCACGCCCATTTTACCTTTTGGCAAGTCGCGGACATGACCAAAAGAGGACTCTACAATAAAGCCCTTGCCTAAGAATTTAGAAATTGTTTTTGCCTTGGTAGGCGATTCTACGATAACGAGGGAAGACATAATTCATTAAAACATGAAAGCATAAAAACATTAAAGCACTTGATTTATTTTGATAATACAGTAGAAAGATGGAAAAGTCAAATTCTCTTTTGTTCATTTCGCAAAAACATTAACGTCTCGGGTTTAAGTATTTTACGAATGCGGGAAAATCGCTCATATGGCAATAGGGTGTTCAGGTCTTGCTGAATGATTTTGTCAGTGATATTTTGCTCAATAAAATTAATGATGTCAATGAAAAAATTCTTGATGTCTTTTCCCGTGCGTTCGCTAATCACTGCTTCGTTGTAGCGGTATCCTTTAAGAAAAAAGTGATGAATATCGTAGAGATCTCTGCCCGCAATAGCTCCACTTTGTTCGTAGCGATCAATTAGCGCGACTAGTTTGTTTGCCATCATTGTCTCAATGGTTTGGCAAGTGATGATACGGTCCACTTCCGGAAAACGTTTTGATTCATAAGCGTTAGCATTAGGTGGTGGCGTCAACACGTCAATTTTCATCGTGTTGCGCGCGTCATTCGGCGCCTCGTATTTTAGAAAATACTGAGGAACGTTTTTGCTTTGGTCATAAATCGTAAGTCCTAAGTCATAAAATATCTTCTCCAAACGCGTCTGGATGTTCTGAAGGACATCTCCTTTCCCCACAAAATCAAAATCAAGGTCCACGGAAAATCTATCAAGATAGCCAAGCATGGCTGCGCATGTTCCACCCTTAAAATAGAGAGTGTTGGCCAAAGCCGCGTCACTGTATATACCGCGCAAAACGCGATACAACCATGCCTTATGCGCGGCGTCTTTTGGTTGTGGCAAAATCATGCTAAAAGAACCATTGGCATCAAACATAAAATTTTGGAGTTAATGGGTATCCCAACTTGGCTTGTAGAGCGCGAACTTTTTTCCAATCAACAAGATTGGCGGCATCAAAATATGCCCGCGGATTAAAATAAAGTAGGTCAGCGATCGCGCGCTCAAGATTGGCATGATACACTCCATTGTTGGAAAACGTGATTCCGTCTGTTTGATACAAAAATTGATCAGGAAGTTTACGGGAGTAATATTGATTGTCGGCAATTGAAAAATGTTTTGTTTGACTGCTGATAATTGTAATGGCTGGTAGTTCTTGCTGAATAATACCGCGCTCTCTTAAAATCGTCTCAGAGCTTACATAAGCGTAACCATGGAGCGCTTTCACTCCAAGAAACTGGGGATCAATTTCTGATAGTGGTTTAATGGCATAAAAACCCTTATAAATGCGGACCAAAAGTTTTTGCTCTACATAACGTTTAATGGTGGTATAAAGAGTGTTTTTGTTGGTGATATGCCATAAATTAGCCAAATCGTCAATATGAAAAACAATCTCACCCAATTTGGCAAGCGCGGCAAAACGATTTAGTTTTTGAATTTTTGTGTTATTTTTCATATTTTAACCTGTACTTATATGTACAGGATACCATAATAGAAAAAATTGTCAAATGCGCTTATCAACATTATATCATATGCGGAACAAAAAAACACCCTCACTGCTTTGACTCTAAAATGTTTAGAATCAAGGCATTGGAGGGGGTATTTTCTCTCCGTTGCTTGCTGTTCTTGTCAATACCCCTGTTGACAAAACTGTCAAAATGTGGTATAATATATAGAGTAAATTAAGCTTTAATAAAACTAATATGGGCGAATATGAAAGTTCAGTACATACAGAAGAGATAGAGAAAGGTTTAGAAGAGAAATATCTTGACTTGAATAGAAGGTTTTTTTTAGTAGTTAAAGAAGCTACGAGCGTGGGAAAATTACAAAAAATTGAAGGTCTAATGGAAGAATATGATGTGTTTTTTAAAAAAGCAATGGCGATTTTAGGAGAGAATCATCATTTTTTTTCTGAATACGGCAGATACACGACCTTACAAGATCGTTTGGATAGTGTCAAAAGAGAATTGAATGGAAAATTGATACAAAGCGGCCGGTTGTCCCAGCCAATTGAGCGCGTTGAGGCAGAAGTCGCGCGCGAAGAATCCGCCGCGGTTCCGGACGCAAAGGAGCTAAGAGAAAAAGCGGGGGCGCTTACGCGGGAATTAAAAGAAAATGGCGAAGAAATAATAAAGGCGGTTGACGCTCTTTTGAAAAGAGCGGACTTGCCCGCGGGGGAGTGTTACTTTTTATCAAAAGACCCCGAATTAGCGAGATTGCAAATAGATATTAAACAAATACTGTCATTCACCAAGGGGCATTTAGATAGATTTCGGACTGA
>CAYSQU010000021.1:0-8522 GCA_964433365.1 uncultured Gammaproteobacteria bacterium | reverse complement strand
GAACATTATGCCCCTACGGGGCTATGCGCACTTATCCACACACCCATTGACAAACCTCACATTTCCGTGATATACTACAGTTATCACGATGACAGAGCCAATGGTGAAAGGTTTAACCCTGATCCACTCTCTGTCTTTTTTTATACTCTAATTTGTGTTTTAAATCATCTACAAAGAAAAAGTGAGAACGAAAACCGCGCAACAGAGAGGAAAAATTTTGACGCGAAGGAATGCCTATCCTCAATAATTTTCCATTCTCGCCCAAATATTTAATCAAACAGTAGAAATCTCCATCACCAGAAACGACAATCGCCTTGCCGAAGTTTGCATATTCTATCATGCACTGTAAAACCAATTCGGCGTCAACATTTCCTTTTATTACCTTCGAATCTTTGTCGTAAATCGTCGGTTTGAAAACCACCACATACCCTGCGTGCTGTAAATAAGTGTAAAGAGCTTCGTTGCCCGGCACATAACCGATAAATAAAAAAGCTTTATCTACCAAATATTTACTTTTCAGCAAGATCCTAAACTTCGCAAAGTCCAAGATCCATCCCTGCTCGCGAATAGATAAATTCAAATTCTGACTATCAATAAACGCGTAATTATTTTGTTTTATCATATTTCCCCCCCTTAAAATTAATTTAATTCTCTCCACAATCCTCCCCTACCAGGGGAGGTGCCCAGAGGGCGGTGGGGTCTGTTTGCAATACAAGCGTTAGATTTACTAAAGACCCCCTCTAACTCCCCCTGATAGGGAGAGAAAACGTAATCTTTCAATCTTCTACTTTTTATTTTTCTTCACCACCCTAATCTCCACTTTTTTACTCTTCACAGGATCTGCCTTCTGACAAGTAACCTTCAGCATTCCATCTTCAAACACTGCGTCAACTTTGTCTTCCAAGACCGGCGCGGGTAAGGCGACTTGGCGGAAGAATGAACCGGCGCGGACCTCTTTGCGGTAATAATTTTTATCATCCACTTCATGCTCTTTTTTGCTTTCACCAGTCACAGTCAAAACGCCTTTTTCAACACTGACTTTTACTTCCTCGGGATTAATACCCGGCAAAGCGGTTTCCACAACCACGGCTTTTTCAGTTTCATAAACATCCATGGCGGGAAAAAATTGTTCAAACGGCTCCATCATCGGAGCCCAACGAATTATGGACATATTTTTTGGTTGTCATTCCGAGCGAGCGAAGCGAGTCGAGGAATCCCTTTTCAACACTTCGATGTGCTCATTAATTTAAATCTTTTTATTATTTTGACTAAAGGGATCCATCCACTCGGCAAAAGGCCTCGGTCGGGATGACAGTGTTGTTACTTCACCACAATCACTCTCGCCGCCCCAATCACTTTCCCTCCCATCTTATACCCCCCGCTAACTTCTCTCACAATCTCTCCACTCTCTTTTCCCTCAACCTCTTCCTCGCCGCCAGCTTCGTGCAACGCCGGATCAAACTTTTCACCAACTGTCTTTATTTCCTCGACACTATGTTGTTTCAACACCTCAGCGAACTGTTTCTTTATGCACTCCATCCCCTTTTTCCAGCCATCATTCGTGTCATTCGCGGGGCTTTGCCCATTCGTGAAATCCTGTGCAAACGCTTTCTTAAAATTATCATACACCGGCAAAAACTCTTCCAATATCTGCGCTTCGCTCATCTGCGCCCACTCGCCTCGTCTTTGCTCCACTTCTCTCTGTAAATTCTTGTAGTCAGCCAGCGCCCTCTGCCAACCGGATTTGAATTCTTCACACTGCTTTTCTAACTCTTCACATTTATTGCATTTGTGACGAAACAAACCGTGTTTATGTTTTTCATCGGTTTTGACTTCGTCCTCAATCTTAATTTCTGCATTTTGTTCTTCCTCTTTTTTAATTTCTTCTGTCATATTTATTAAAGATTCTACGCGGCTTTAGCCGCGGTGTGCGGACTTAAGTCCGCCGCGAACCCCAGCTAAAGCTGGGTAGAATTATATTACTTCTCTTGCTTTATTCATTAAAGCAAAATTCCTTTTGTAATTCATCCTCATCGGCCCCAAAAGCATGAGCAAACTCTGGTCGCCAAAACGAAAAGCCAAGACCGACAACGCGTTGCCAAATGAATGCTCGCGGCCAATAAAATACTTTGGCTCGTTTTGCACTTCGTCAAAAAATGTCTTTAAACATTCTTCGCAATGGTCAAAAATCTGCGAAATATCCGCCACCAACTGCAATTCAGTAAATTCTGGCTTGGAAAATAAATTTGAAAGTCCTGTGTAATACACTCTGTCCGGCGAAAAAGCCAACACCATTGTCTCGCCCGACAGCTCTGACAAATTTTTCACAAAACGTTTCTGTGTAATCTCTTTTTCCTCAACTAAGCCGCCATCTTGCGCCAAACTCATTCCTAAAACACTATTCTCTTTTTTATTTAATTTATAATCAGTGTAATCAATGCCTTCAAGGTAAAACTTATACCCCTTTTCCGTCGGCACCCTGCCAGCGCTGGTGTGCGGATGAGAGAGATAGCCCTCGTCTTCCAACGCGCGCATTTCATTACGGAGCGTGGCGCCACTGACTCCCAAAGCGCCTTTTTCAGCCAACAAATTAGACCCCACTGGCTCAGCGGTCTTTATATAGCTTTCAATGACTAAATTAAGTAGTTGTTGTTGCCTAGTGTTCATAAAGCATTGATTTCACAGATTTATGTGGATTACACGGAAAAACAAAATCTGTGTAATCTGTGCTAAAATCTGTATAATCAATGTTTAGCACTCTGGCACTACGAGTGATAATATACCACCCCCCACACACTGTGTCAACTGCCACTTATCCACAGCGTAAAAGCAAAAAACCCGCCTTGTTCAGGCAGGTCTCCACATTCGTGTTATTCGTAGGGCCTCAGCCCATTAGTTTTATCCTTTTCTCACTTATCAGCTATCCTCGCGAAATCATGCACATCCGCGATCTCGCTTAACAAAACATTTTCCACATAAATACCGCGGGAGAAAAAGATGCGTTCCAACTCATTCTTGAGCTCGCCTTCAACGGCGTCGCGTTTGGCGCCAATTATCTCTTGCTTGTCAAAACGGCTCATCACCATTCGGATGCGGGAACGAACAGTCGGACGAATAATCTTTTCCACAAAATCCTCGCCAATTGTCTGCCAAATGGCAGGAATCTGATGAATATCCAAACGAAGCAAAAGCGTGCCTTCCACGCCAATTCGCTGTCTATCTTGCGTAACAGCCGCGGTTGGAATATCACCCATGGCTTTTTCATTAGCCGGATTAAACTCCCTTGAAATGCCATATTCGAGCGTCTGCGTGTTAAACAGTTTTGCTTTCTGCCAAAACGGAATTTTCAAGTGCAACCCTGGTGTCAGAACCTTTTTTAACACTCCTCTGCCCAAATCATAAACGCACGCGACGTATCCCGGCGGAACATAAATAAACACACCCTTGAGCACGTCCTCCATTACGAAGGAGTACATCAACTTATCTAAAGAGTCGGCCATATAATTTTTATATTACGGATAACGGATAACACTGATTTACTGATAAAATTTATCCGTAAATCAGGATTATCAGTCATCTGTAGTTTACAACTTCTTCACTATCGGTTTGACGATTTCCTTTCCCAAATCCCGGCCAACACGCAGGGACTTAAAAATCAATGTACTAAACTCATGGATTATATCAGAAAACACACAAGATGTCAAGATGAATAGCGATTTTACCATTGGCAAGAGCCAAAGCGCGAAAAACGAGAACGCTGGAAACAAGATAAAATATGCCAAGTCGGCTTTTGTCAAAACAAGTTTTTTTCTCCTGTAATCAAAGTAAATTTCAAATAACAAAAATAAAGCGACAACTCCGGGCCAAAACATCGTGTGTGTTTCCCCCAACTCAAAACCATAAAAAACAGTATTAATTTTGCCTGGGAATTCTATCCAGGTATACAAAATCTTCATGATTTTTTCGCCCGTAATACCGCGCAAAAATACCTGATACAACAAAATTAAGACCAACACTTGAACGCCAAGCGTAATCATCTTGCTCCAGGGACTTACCCGCTTTTTCTTTAACAGCTTTCGTACTTCCTCTTTCTTCAAAACCACATCATAATGCAACTCCTTGTTCAATCGCGTAACTTCTTTTTCCAAGGCCTCATTTTTGGCCTTATTGCGCTCTGTAATCAACGTAAACGGCAAAAGAACCAACCGCAATCCGATTGTTAAATACACGACTGCCCAGCCAAGATTTTGATCTGTCCAATTACTATAAATCCAGATCAATACATTAAACAACGGCTGATACAAATAATCATGCCAAATCACTTCAAACATAGTTGGGTGTATTATAGCAAAAAACGCGCTTTTAGGCAACAACTATCCACAAGCCGCCTTTATAAACTCCCTAAACAGTGGGTGGGGCCGCATTGGACGGGATTTGAATTCTGGATGAAATTGAACGCCAACAAAGAATGGGTGATTGTCTAATTCCACAATTTCCACCAAATTTGACTCCGAATTTACACCAACGACTTTCAAACCCGCCTTTTCCAATGGCTCGCGATATTGATTATTAAACTCATAACGATGGCGGTGTCGCTCGCTGATTTTTTCTTGGCCATAGGCCTTTCTAACTTTTGAGCCACCTGCCAAAACACAATCATAAGCGCCAAGACGCATTGTGCCGCCATAACGATTTTCTTTTATATTTACTGTCTGAGATGGATTAGTAATAAAAATCGGGTTACTTGTGTCAGGGTTAACTTCTATCGTATGCGCGTCTTTTAGATTCAAAACATTGCGCGCCATTTCTATACAGGCAAACTGCATGCCATAACACAAACCCAGATATGGCATTTTATTCTCCCGCGCAAATTTTATTGCGGCAATAATACCCTCAATGCCTCTGGAACCAAACCCGCCAGGCACAATCATCCCGTCATAATTTCTCAATTTTTTAATTTCTACGCAACTTCTTTCAAACTCTTCGGCATCAATCCAGTCCAATTTTGGCGAAACATTGTTAAACCAAGCCGCGTGCTTAATTGCCTCAATTACTGAGATATAAGAATCAGACAACGTGTAATTACCTGTGCCAAAATATTTTCCAACCACTGCTATTTTAATTTCTTTCTGGGTCTTATTAATTTTATCTACCAATTTATGCCATTTGGACATGTCTGCCTTGCGATATGGCAAATCAAGAACTTTGAGCATTTTACTCCCGAGTCCTTGTTCATCCATAATCAAAGGCACCTCATAAATTGATTTGGCGTCTGGCGCGGAAATGCACTGTTCAGGAGCTATATTGCAAAAAGTCGCGAGCTTTTCTCTTCTGGGCTTGTCCAAAACTTGCGGCCCACGAGCTATAATAAAATCAGCGTTAATGCCCGCGCTGTTCAATTCGCGAGACGCATGCTGTGTTGGCTTGGTTTTCATTTCGCCAATGTGACCGGGAACCGGCAAATAACTTACTAACACAAAGGCGATATCACCATAGGCCTTTAATTTCATCATGCGCGCGGCTTCCAAAAACAAGATATTTTCGTATTCGCCTACTGTGCCGCCAATTTCAATAATCGTATTATCCGCGTCATTTTTTTCAGACGCATCGCGTATTCTGCGAATAATTTCTTCCGGAATGTGCGGAACCACCTGCACGCACTTGCCTTTGTATTTCATCGCGCGCTCATTTTGAATTACTGTCTGATAAACGCGCCCTGTTGTCATGTAATTTTCCGAATTCAAATCAATGTCCAAAAAACGCTCATAATTCCCCATATCCTGATCTGTCTCATCGCCATCATCAGTCACAAACACTTCGCCATGTTCAATCGGATTCATCGTGCCAGCGTCAACATTCACGTACGGGTCGGCTTTCAACGCTGTCACCTTATAACCCTTGGATTGCAACAATACACCGATTGACGCCGCCGTAATCCCCTTGCCAACGCCAGACATCACCCCGCCAACAACAAAAATAAACTTGCGTTTTTTGCTTTTAACCATAGTATTTTATTATTTAGAGACAATGACGCGAAGATTGGCTTCCAGGCCGTGTGGAAATTTGATTAGAACCATCCGCTCGCAGTATTCTTTAATCGCTTTGCCAAACATAATTTGCCCGGGTTTAACTACAACGCCAAGTTGGCGCTTGATGGCATCCGCTATTTTTTCAGCTCCAATAGATGAATATAAAGTGCCTGTTTCGCTGGCTTTGGCAGTAATAGTGATTTCTCGGCCATCAACACGTTCGGCTGAAACCTGACTGTCTTTTAATTCCCGTTCCATCTCTCGCTTAAGCTTTTCTTCATGCGCTTTAAGCGCGTCAACCACGTCTTGAGTGGCCTGTCTAGCCAAACCCTTTAACAATAAAAAATTACGCGCGAACCCATCAGCGACTTCCTTGATTTCGTCCTTCTTCCCAGTACCCGGCACGTCTTTGAGTAAAATGACTTTCATATACCTATATTTTACTACGGACTTGAAAAAAACGCAAGGTTGTGGTAACCTATTATATACCAATATACGAATAACTAATTATACTAATGCTATACTAATATTTACTAAGCAAGCATTCGTATAGCATTAGTATCATTCGTACCATTAGTATATTAGTATCTTTTATGAAATCAGGTTTCGTTGCTTTGATAGGTAGATCAAACGTAGGAAAATCCACTTTGTTAAACACCCTCGTCGGCACAAAAATATCTGCCACGTCTTTTCGCGCGCAAATGACAAGAAATGAGATACATGGCGTAATGAACACCGAATATGGGCAAGCGGTTTTTGTAGACACACCTGGCGTTTTTAAAGACAGTAAAAATACGCTCTCGGCCAAATTAACGAACAAAGTAAAAGGAATTTTAGATCAAGGCCTGGACTTGATAATCTATGTTGTTGATCCGACTCGCGAAATCGGCGCGGAAGAACGGGCGGCCTTTGGCATGATCCGCCATATTGATAAACCAAAAATTTTAGTTATCAACAAATGCGATGTTCCAGAAGATGAACGGCATTTTCAGGACTCATACTTGGCGTGGAGTAAGAACTTTGACGCGGTTTTTGAACTTTCCGCCCTGCAAGCCAGCCATATTCATCCACTAAAGCAAAAAGTGATGGAATTATTGCCAGAAGGCGAACCATTTTATCCAGAAAATCAGCTAACTAACGTGGATAATTATTTTTGGATAGCGGAAATTATCCGTGAAAAGGCATTTTCTGTGTTTGACAAAGAAGTTCCTTACTCAATAGCTGTTGAGGTGGACAACGTTGAGGATAAATCAAATATAACTGTAATCACAGCGCGAATTTTAACTGACCACCAGCGCTACAAAAAAATTCTCATTGGTCACCGCGGACAAAAAATCAAAGAAGTCGGCCAAATGGCCCGGCGCGAATTAGAAACGGCGACGAATAAAAAGATATTTTTGGAATTAGAAGTTGAAGTGGATGAGCATTGGGTGGAGCGAGTATAAAAAAAGTAGAGACGCGATTAATCGCGTCTCTACTTTTTTTACTTCAATAATTCAATCGCTTTTTCCAACCCCCTGTCATCATACTTCTCCCCATTTTTAACAAACATCTCATCTATTTTTACGTCCGGCTCAATGCCGGATTTGTCAATCTGGCGGTCTTTTGGCGTGTACCAGCGCGCGACTGTGATTTTTATCGCGGAACCATCAGGAAGAACTTCAAAATCCTGCACAGAGCCCTTGCCATAACTTTTGTTGCCAACCAACTTCGCCAACCCATAGTCCTGCAAAGCGCCGGCGACAATTTCTGAACCGGATGCCGTGCCTTCATCAATCAAGACAATGGTCGGCAATCCAAAAAAGCGATGCGCGCCAACTGTGTCATAGCTGTTTTCCTTGCCATCGCTGAATTTTTCTTTTACAACCACGCCATTTTTAATCCACTCGCTCGCCACGGCGATTGAAGTATCCAAATACCCGCCCGGATTACTGCGCATATCCAAAACAATTCCTTTCGGCGACCACGATTTTATTTCTTTAGCGATTTTGTCAAATTCCGACCAAGTGTCTTCATTAAAATAACTTACGCGCAAATAAGCGATTTGGTTGTCTTTTTTCTCCCAAACAACAGTTGGCACAACAATCGTGTCGCGGATGATAGTAACTTCTTCAACTTTTTCTATTCCATTATGACTAATTGTAAGTCGCACGCTCGTGCCTTTTTTCCCGCGAATTTTCATCACCGCTTCATCAACGGTTAAGCCGTATGTTTCATCATCATCTATTTTATAAATCTTGTCGCCCGGCTTAAGATCTGCTTTTTCCGCAGGTGAACTCGGCAATGGGGCAATCACGATTAAAATGTCGTTTTTGAGACCAATCTCGGCGCCAATACCATCAAATTCGCCGGCTAAATCCTTAACAAACTCCTCCGCCTTTTTCGGCGGAAAATACACTGTGTACGGGTCGCCAAGACCGGCCACGGCGCCCTCTATAGCGCCATAAAACAATTTAACATCATCAACCGGCTGGTCAACAAATTTCGCCTCTA
>CAYSQU010000020.1:0-8554 GCA_964433365.1 uncultured Gammaproteobacteria bacterium | reverse complement strand
TCGTATTCAGACAGAGGTTGTTAAAGTGGGGGTTGATTGGTTTAAGCGGCCTGTTTACACTGCCAGTTTTGACGACAATTGTCAATTTTTATCCAACGCTACCAGGGACAGCCAGTGATAAGGTGACCAGAGGATTTAAGTTGAAGAAACGTTTGGGAGGTTTGTCTTGTATATTAGGATGTTTTACAATTCTGTTTTTTATTAGTATTGTATTATATATTGGAATAGCAGAAGGATTGTCAAATTCTGGTATGGACGGGTTGATTTTTATGTTGGTTTTATTTGGAGTTTCTCTAATTCCGCTGATTGTGGCCTTTTTTCTTCATTACACACGACAAAAGGAAAGGCAAAATGTTGATTGGTTGGAGAATAACGGTTTTTCCACTTGGACTATTTTACCGAAAGACAGACGAAAAATATGGTTTGTGGTGGTTTATTCGATTTCTTTTGTCTTGGTAAGCTGGTTGCTTACAGAATTTGTGGTTTTTATCACATAAAGCAATGGTTAATATGGGTAGCAAACTCAAAAATTATCTCACCCAGCCAAGGCGGATTTATGAGTTCGCCTTGGCTGTTTGTCATCCACTTGACATGTTTTGAAAAACAGTATATAATACCATTATAAGTATTTAACGAATATCTATAATGCCATTATATATATGTTTAATTTAACGATTTTAGAGCAAATAATCGCTGACCAAAGCAAAAATTTTGATGCCAAAAACCGCGGGGTAATACGCGATATCCCGTTCCAAAAGTATCTCGCGAACGAACAAATAGTCGTTATCTCCGGCATCAGGCGGAGCGGCAAGTCCACTCTGTTGCGCCAATTTGCCGACCTGTTCAATTCTTTCTACTACGTTACCTTTGACGACGAGCGGCTTTTGGATTTTCAAGTCAGTGATTTTAACAATCTGATGCTGGCATTCAAGAAATCGCGCCAAGCAAATGCTGTGTTTATAGACGAGGTTCAGAATGTGCCCGGCTGGGAAAGATTTGTCCGCCGTTTGCACGAGGAGGGTTATAAAATTTTTGTTACCGGCTCCAACGCCAAATTATTGAGTTCCGAATTGGCCACCCATTTAACAGGCCGCTATTTTAAGATTGAACTGTATCCTTTTTCTTTCCGCGAGTTTTTGCGATTTGAGGGGGTTAACGCTGATGACATATCTTCCACCGGTGAAGCGGCAGTATTGAATAAATTTGACGAGTATTTTGTCAAAGGTGGATTTCCGGAAATGGTGGCGCGCAAAGATCCGGAATTCGTGAAAAGGATTTATGAAGACGTCTTATTTAGAGATATAATTTCAAGATTTAAGATAAAGGACGTAAAGTCGTTCAAGCAATTGTCTAACTTTTTATTCAGCAATGTGGCGAAAGAAACGAGCTATAATTCTTTGGCAGGCGTTTTGGGCGCGAAAAAAACCGCCATGACTGTGCGAAAGTATGTTGGCTACATGGAAGAGGCCTATTTGGTGTTTGAGCTGTTTAAGTATGATTTCTCGTTGAAAAAGCAATTCGTGTCAAATAAAAAGATTTATGTCATAGACAACGGCTTGCGCAATGAAGTGGCTTTTTACACGTCCGAAGACCGCGGACGGCTCTTGGAGAATCTTGTGTTTATAGAGTTGAAGCGCAGGGGGGCAGAGCTGTTTTATCACAAGGGCGCGAAAGAGTGCGATTTTTTGGTTAAAGAAAAAAATAAAATCACTGCCGTCATGCAAGTGACCGTGGAATTGAATATCGGCAATAGGGATAGGGAAGTGGCTGGTATTTTGGAAGCGATGAAAAAATGCGGATTGTCAGAAGGCCTGATTTTGACATTAACGCAGTCGGATGAGATAAAAAAAGATAATTATAAAATAACCATTTTGCCTGTATGGAAGTGGTTGATAGGGCAATGAAATTGTTGGTGGTGGCAATATTGTTTGCGTTTTACGTCTTCTCTCGCCTGTGGATGATAGTAAAATACGGAGACGCGGCGTTTGGGTATGATTTTGGGATTTACAGGCATTATGTTGGGCAATATTTTGACCGTCTTGGGGATCCGACAGTCGTGCCATTTGGTTGGAGCAATTTTTCCAATGTCTTGCGTTTGCTCGGCAGTTCAGTGGACCAAATTTTGTTTGGTTGGTATTTTGTTTTAAGCGTGATGATTTTGGTTGCGTTGTATTGCGTGGTCAAGAATTATTTCAATGTCAAGACCGCGCTCATCTCAGTCGTACTTTTCGCCACGTCTATAACCCAATTTGAATTTCACTGGTGGTATTATTACAGAAATTTTCTGGCTTTGTTTTTTGTCTTACTGTCATTCCTCTTCATCTATCACAAATCACACTTTCTCATTCTCACTCTGTTGTTTATCGGTATAGTGCACCCGCCGTCTTTAATTCCCCTCGGTTTGTCATTGTTAGTTTATCTTTTTGTTTGTGATAAAGAAGAAAGAAAATTTTTGTTAATAAACGGCGCGATTGCTTTTTGTCTCATTTTGCTTTTGAATTGGCGCGAGTTGGGAATCTATTTGCCATTTTTTACGGAATATCTTGGTTCAGCGCAAAAAGTGGCTGAAAGCGGGCATGGAGAATTCAATGGCCTATTCATAAACACAAAATTTTATCTCCGCGTGGCGATTTTGTATTGGCCTGTTGGCGTTATTGGTTTTGTTTTGTTATTCAAAAAATACAAACTGTTCGCGATTTTTTTGGCCGTAAACATCATCTTAATGTCAGTCGGATTTGTCTTGCATCAAAGATTTTTCGTTTTTCTTGATTTGGCCATTATAATTTTTGCCTCCGCCGCGTTTGTAGAGACGCAAAATTTTGCGTCTCTACGTTTTTGGCGCCGCCGTCTCACGCCATATTTTGTCGCTGTGTTTTGTGTTTTGTTGTTTGTGTTTTCATCTTGGCACATTATCCACAAAAAGCCGCTGATAACGCAAGCAGAAATGAACGCGATTCAAACAATATCACATTTTCAAGATGGCGAGTACGCGCTGGCCATAAGCTCCAATTATGCGCCATGGCTTTTGGGGTACGCGAATAAAAAAATTATCGCGCCGGGTATGTTTGAATATGATAAATTCAGCAAAGAAGAATGGCAGAGCGTCTGGTTTAGCAATGACGCGTCAGTGAGGCATTATTTACTCGCGAGATATGGCAGTTCTCCCATTTATTTGTTTCTTGGCGACAGGGGATTGAGTTTTATCAGCCAAATTAACAAAGACACGCATTTTACGAAGTTAAGTAAATATTTATGGAGGTTTGATTTATGAGTTTTGTTATTATTATCACGCTTGGATTATGCTTGACATATCTTTTTGAGCGAAAGATGTTTTTAAAGTCAAATATTGTTGAGTTGTGTGTCATGTCAGTCGGCATTGGGGTGGCGCTATTGACAATAATTGCGCTATATATATATATTGTGGTATAATATAATCGTCTAAATTAATTATTATTAATTTTACTCGTATGCTTGTGAGTAAGTTAAAGTGGCTCGCGCTATTTGTTTTAGTTGTGGGCATTTTTGGTTTTTTATTAATCGGTCTTAACGCGGTCCTTGCGGCTGACAGGACATCAACCGCCACTATGCCGACATGCTCTGACACAGACGGAGGAGAAGATGTCTATGTCAAAGGCGTTATTTCCGCGTATACTCCGACGTATGGAAATCAGACGGTCGTGGAGTATTGCACAGACGCGCGCCGCGCCTCGGCTGTCAGCGGCGATTATGTTGAAGAGTTGGTCTGTCTTACTGGCGACCCGACTTACGCTTATACACACAAGTGGACAAAGTGCGAGAACGGATGCAAGGACGGCGTGTGTTTAAAGCCAAAGACATGCTCGGAAACAGATAGGGGAAACAACAAGATGCTGAAAGGCAAGAACACGATTTATAATAGCGATGGAACAACATATACAACAGGCGATGATTATTGTTTTGACAGAAACACGGTGGCGGAATTTACTTGCAGTGGCGCGCAGTGGGGCATAACTTATGAAAATTGCGGAGATGGATATACTTGCGACTTGGGCGCGTGCAAAGAAAAAGAAGTTGTTGTTGAAACACCAAAAGCATCTTGCAGGGACACTGACGGCGGTAATGATATTTACACAAAAGGCGCTCTTTCTGTTTATACTCCGACTTATGGCAATCAAACAGTTATTGAGGCATGCGCTGATGATGAAACAATGGATGAATTGGTCTGTCTTACTGGCGACCCGACTTACGCTTATACGCACCAAAAGACCGCCTGCCGATATGGTTGTAAAGACGGAGCGTGTTTGGCAACGGCTCCGGTTGTGACAGTGAGGTATGATACAAGCGTCAAGCCGACAGTTATCGCTCCGGCGAATTATGCTGTTTTGACTAATTATCCGCGCCAGGCCGAAATTCAGTGGACGCCTGTAAGATCCGCAAGCAAGTATGAATTGGAAGTCGCTTGCGATGTTTGCGGTTCCACGCGCTGGGGAAGCGTAAATATCTGGACAAGCACAGCTGTTTTTTTGACTACACCCGCTTTAGCAGGAGATAATCAGTTTAGGACAAGAGTAAGAGCCGCTTATCCAGATAACACTTATAGCCAGTGGTCTGATTACTTGTATTTTAGTTATAAGACGGCGCCGACTTTAACAACGCCGCCGACGGCAGATACGGTTGTAATCCAACCAACAGCCACAGAAGCAACCACTGAAACACAAACACAAACCATTGAACAGACGTCTGTTGAGACCGACACTGAAGAAACGCAGCCAGAGCCAATCGTTGAATCAAAGCCGACCGTGTCTCCGAAGGTTGTTGAGAAAAAGGTTGGCAGAATGTCTTGCGGCAATAGCGCTGGCGGAGACGGGCTTTATAGCGCGTGCGTGAAAGATATTATCAAGCATGACACTAAAATAAGCTTGACAGCCAGAACTTATAATAGCAGATATGTTTGGCTGTCTGTTAAGAATGGCAAGAAGGCCTATTATCGCGTTCAGCTTGGCGAAAGCGTTGAAATAATCAGCAGGAACGGCAAGAGCAAGATTGAAGTTACCTACACCAAGAAGTCCCCGAAGTATGGCGTGTTCTTGCAAATAGATACCACGCTATAACTTTCAACTTTATAACTTTATAACTTTATAAACTCTCACGTATGTCCGAACCAACAACGACCCTGACTGCGGTCAAGACAAAAACAGTCACAAGAACGCAAATGGCCGTGGCATTGGCATGTCTTGGCGCTTCAATTATCGCGGCCGCGGCAATGAGCATTGCTGGCGTTCCAAGTAATGTTTGTTTTTCAAAAGCGAAAATAAAAGTGGCATTGACTTTGGGGCAGGGCGAGTTGGTCAGTTCGTGCAAAGGCCAATTTATTGTGCCAACGCCGAAATTCAGCCAATTGTTCGTTCGCAATTATACAAATAATGTGTTGACGCTTATTGTGAATAAGAAAGTCGTCACGTTCAAGGTTGGCGATGAGTACAAGCAGGTTGGCAAGCCAATTGGTAAAATTCTCGGTTACCAGCAGTATTTATATGTTATGTATGGAGGAAAGATGAATAAAAAAGCTGACATAAGTTTGTTTTACGGCTATCCTGCCGGAGAAAAGGGCGTGTTTTGTTCAGATAATGATGAAAGTCAGAAAAATTTTGATGGGTCTTCAATTAAGGATTTTAAGTTTGTCAATCCGTATGTGAAAGGCACAACGAGTTATTATGATGAAGAGACGGATGAGATGGTGCCTGTGGAGGACTCCTGCATTGTTTATGATTATGGATATTATGGTGAAAATGTTGATTTGAACGCCCAGAATTTGCAAGAGGGTTATTGTTCAACAGTTGATGGCGGAAAATGGTTTAGTAAGGTGATTGCCTGCGAAGGCGGGTGCGTGGATGGGGCATGTGTGCCGGTGGTTGCGAGTTCTACTCCACCTGTTGTTGAGCCGGTGACGCCGTCGTCAACGCTTGTTTGCGCTGATAGCGATAATGGAATAGATTATTACACAAAAGGACATTTGGTTGGTGAAATGTTTCAAGGTACTGGACAACAAACCTATCATTTAGATAGTAATGATGCTTGCACTGATGCTACACGTTTGTCGGAATACTATTGTTACACTGTTGGAAAATCAATAGATATCAAGGGTGGTCTTAGCGGAGCAATACCAGGCGGAATAGACGGAACAAATTACGGAGTTTGGTTAACTTACGATTGCGCGAAAGAGGGAAAAGTGTGTAAAGACGGGGTTTGTATAATTAGCCCTTGACAAACTTCTCAATTCATGGTATAATATATATGTTAAAAGCAACCTACAAAATAGGTTGCTTTTTTAGAGGGTGTCATTCCGACCGAGTCCGACGTGGCATCGGACGAGTGGAGGAATCCCTTTCAAAAGCATTATGAGCCAAGTTAATAAGTATTTTGTTTACATAATGTGTAGTGATTCAGGCACACTTTATATTGGGGTGACGAACAACATACTAAGGAGAGTGTTTGAACATAAGTTTGGATTAATAGATGGATTTACAAAAAAGTATGATTGTTATAGATTGTTGATGTATGAAGAATATAATGACGTGAATCAAGCAATCGCCAGAGAGAAACAACTTAAAAGATGGAACAGGAAGAAAAAGGAAGATTTAATTAAAGTTGGTAATCCTAAATGGATTGATTTGGCTCAATATTGGTTTCCGTCAAACAAAAGAAAAATTAAGAAGTTTTGAATTATTTAAAAAATCTAATTTAAGAGCTCGTTGAAGTGTTGAAAAGGGATTCCTCGACTCGCTTCGCTCGCTCGGAATGACAGTGAAAAATATGTCGGAAATAACAAAAGCAATTCAACTCGTCTGTGATGAGAAAGGTCTGAAGTACGAGGACGTGCTTGAGGCCGTGCAGTCGGCGCTCGCCGCGGCTTATCGCAAGGATTTTGGCAATCGTCAGCAAAATATCAAGGTCATTTATGATCCGGAAACTACCAATATGAAGGTTTGGGATGAAAAGGAAGTCGTGGAAGACATCGCCGAAGATGTCTTGTTGGCCGCGCAGGAAGAGTTGTCAAAGCGTCGCGAGGAGGCGATGAAAGACGGCCGTGATTTGACCGAAGAAGAGGCCGCTGATTTGGCGCGTTTTAATCCAAAAACAGAAATAATGCTCACAGAAGCAAAAGCGATAAACAAAAAAATTAAAATTGGCGATGTTTTAAAAATTGATTTGGAAGTGCCGGGCGATTTCGGCAGAATGGCCGCGCAGACCGCCAAGCAGGTTGTTATCCAACGTCTCCGCGAGGCAGAACGGAATGTTGTTTATGATGACTTGAAAGACCAAGCAGGGACATTGATTCACGGCATTGTCCAGCGTAAAGACCGCGAGGAAAATCTCCTTGTTGATTTAGGAAAAGTAACCGGCATTGTGCCGGCTCAAGAGCAGGTGCAGGGCGAGTTTTATAAACCCGGCGCGCGATTGCGTTTTCTCATCTTGTCCGTTGAAATGGGCAAGCGAGGTTTGGAAATTAAGTTGTCCCGTTCCAGCGCAAAAATGATTGAAACGATTTTTTCAGAAGAAATTCCAGAGGTCTCCGCAGGTTCAGTGGTCATCAAGGGCATTGCCAGAGACCCGGGCCATCGCGCCAAAGTAGCTGTGTTCACTGACGACGAATCCATTGACCCGATTGGCGCGTGCATTGGCCAGCGCGGAAGCCGCATCACCACCATCATCGCGGAACTTGCCGGAGAAAAAATTGACGTTATAACTTATAGCGACAATATTGAAACATATATTAAAAATTCTTTATCACCTGCCAAAGTGAAGTCAGTAAAATTAAATGAAGAAGCCAAAGAAGCGGATGTGTATGTTGCCGCTGACCAGTACTCGCTCGCCATCGGCAGGGGCGGACAAAATGTCCGGCTCGCTTCAGATCTCACGGGGTGGAAATTGAATGTGGTTGGTGAAGCTCCTCCAGTGGTTGAAGTTGTGGCGGAGGAGAGTGTTGAGACAGTGCCGGTAGTTGAGATAGCCCCAGAAGTGAAAGAGGAAGAAAAAGCGGAGGAGAAAAAAGAAGAATAGAAATTAAAGAAATTGTGGTTTACATTATCTTTATTCCATATTTGAGTATTTCGTGCGCCACAGGATTTGTTTTTGAATTAAATTGTTTTGGATGAAATCCGTGGCTTTCTATATCAGCAAAGTCCAACCTTGTTTGGCTGGTTAGTAATTTATAAGTTTTTGTCCAGTTTGTGAACTTTGAAGATATTATAGCCACATCAATGTCGCTATCCTGATGTTGAGTGCCCTTTGCCCATGAGCCAAAAAGGTAGGCGTTCTTTATTGGAATACCTTGTTTTTTTAGGTGTATAAGATAGCCCCAGATAAAGGGGCTTA
The DNA here is from genome assembly GCA_964433365.1 of uncultured Gammaproteobacteria bacterium. Lineage (GTDB taxonomy): Bacteria > Patescibacteriota > Patescibacteriia > Magasanikbacterales > UBA922 > CAYSQU01. The sequence continues at coordinate 199 of CAYSQU010000020.1, read as the reverse complement.
TGGCGCGCGGAATTTGTTTTTTGCTTCTTCTTTGAACCATAAATAATATTTTTTCATTTTTGCCATGTTTTCTTCCGTGAATTTTTTTGTGCACTGTTTACGAAAACCCATCTTGTAATTATCATATCTGCAAGACAAATAAAATTTTGATATCAACTGTTGTCATATCTTAGGTGATTTAATTATAACACAAAGTTTG
>CAYSQU010000019.1:7269-9328 GCA_964433365.1 uncultured Gammaproteobacteria bacterium | reverse complement strand
TGATGACAGATCCGATCGCAGACATGTTAACAAGAATTAGAAATGCCAGTTCAAGCAAACGGGCAACCGTTTTAATTCCTTTTTCAAAAGTAAAGCGATCTGTTTTGGAAATTATCAGAAAAGAGGGCTATATCGGCGATATAACCGAAGAGAGCGAAGGAATAAAGAAAAATTTGAGAGCGGTTTTGAAATATGAAGGCAAAATGCCGGCGATTCGTTCAATTCAGCGCGAGAGCAAACCTGGCCGGCGCGTGTATCGCAAGGCAGATGGAATTCCGATTGTTTTGAACGGTTTTGGTTTCGCGATTTTATCCACGCCAAAAGGCATGATGTCAGGCAAGGACGCGAAGAAAGCCAAACTTGGCGGAGAATTAATTTGCACCATTTACTAATCATATGTCTCGTATAGGAAAGAAGCCAATTCAAATTCCAGCAGGCGTTACGGCTGAAATAACAAACAGCGTTCTTAAGGTCAAAGGACCAAAAGGCGAGTTGTTTCGCGCGTTGCCGGAGAGGATAAAAGTGACAATTGTTGATGGCATTATTTCTGTTTCTGTCGCCAATCCCGAGGATAAAAAAGAACGCTCTCTTTGGGGCGCTTACGCGGCGCACATCAACAACATGATAGAAGGCGTGACTAAAGGATTCAAGAAGGAGCTGGAAATTAACGGCGTTGGTTTTCGCGTGGCCATGCAAGGGAGCGACCTGAAATTAGAAGTTGGTTTTTCTCATTCTGTTATTTTCAAAATTCCGAATGGCGTGACAGCAACGGTTGAAAAAAATGTTATTAAGTTAGAGAGTGTTGATAAAGAAATGCTTGGCCAAACAGCCGCTGAATTAAGAAATGTGAAGAAACCGGAACCATATAAAGGAAAGGGCATTAAATACACTGATGAGACAATTCGCCGCAAAGCAGGCAAGACAGCCACCAAGGCCGCGGCGTAAGTATGATGCGAATCTACGAAAAAATGCGAATATAACGAATTAAGAAAGTATGAGACAAAAAATTGTTAGCAAAAATATCAGCCGTAAGCGTCGCCATGTCCGCGTGCGCGCTGTTGTGTCTGGAACTGCTGAAAAGCCACGCTTGAATGTGTTTCGCGGCTTAAAGCATACTTACGCGCAATTGATTGATGATGAAGCCGGCAAAACATTGGTTGGCGTCCACTCAAAGACAGTTGACAAAAAGGGCGAAACCGATGGCAGAAAAAGCAAGACAGCAATCGCGTTTTTGGTTGGCAAGGCATTGGCTGAAAAAGCAAAAGAAAAAAAGATTACTAAAGTCGTTTTTGACCGCGCCGGCTATAAGTATCATGGCAGAGTGCAGGCAGTAGCTGACGGAGCGCGCGCTGGCGGTCTTAAATTTTAATTGACTATCATATGAGTATGAGAGGTGGCGGCGGCCGTGGAAGGCCCGGATTTAAAAAAGAAAAGCCGGAATTTGACCAGCATATTGTCGATTTGGCTCGCGTTACGCGCGTAACCAAAGGCGGCAAGCAGATGAGTTTTCGCGCTTTAGTTTTGATTGGCGACCACAAAGGACGAGTTGGTTATGGCGTTGAAAAAGGCAAGGACGTGCAATTGGCAGTGCAGAAGGCCGCGAATCAGGCAAAAAAGAATTTAATTACAGTGCCGATTATCAAAGATACTGTTCCACATCGCGTTGAGGCCAAATACAAAGCCGCGCGCGTGATGATTAAACCAGCCCCTCGCGGTTCCGGTATTATTGCCGGAGGCGCGATGCGCATTGTGTTGGAAATGGCCGGAGTGCCAAACGCTTCCGCTAAAATTTTAGGCAAGACCGGCAACAAGATGAATAATGTTAAAGCGACTTTTGACGCTTTGCAATCATTCAAGAGGTTTGTTTCTTTCAAGGCCAAGAAAGATATTTTGACAGAGGCCGAAGACGCGATAGTAAGGTCATTAAATGACCATCCAATTATTACAAAGGCGGATGAAGGAAGGCCGTCAGAAGAGGTTGATACTTTGAAGAAAAAGCCAGTTAAACCACAAATGGTGATGGCTAAAAAGTGGCCAGTTAAAAGATAGTGTCATGTTA
>CAYSQU010000019.1:1766-7169 GCA_964433365.1 uncultured Gammaproteobacteria bacterium | reverse complement strand
AAAAAAATATGGAATTAAGTCCAAATACAATTAAACCGGCGCGCGGGTCAAAAAGACACAGCCACAAGCAGTTGGGGCGCGGCAATGGTTCTGGCAAAGGCACAATGTCCGGACGCGGCGGAAAGGGTCAGACAGCCCGTTCCGGCGGCAAGCATCGCACTGAAATTCGCGGCATGCGCGCTTCGCTTTTGAAAATTCCAAAGATTCGCGGCTTCCACTCTATAAAACCAAAAGCAGAAACAGTAAATTTGCGCGATTTAGATCGCGTGGGTTTGGAAAACAAGGAAATCACCCCGGCTTATCTTAATGAAATGGGCGTGATTGGCAAGCCCCAGAACGGCGTCAAAATCGTCGCTTCCGGCGAGGTTACCAAGAAATTGACAATCGTTGGTTGCAAAGCCAGCAAAAAAGCGACTGAGCTGATAGAGAAAGCCGGCGGCAAAATAGTGTTATAAGATGCGAATCTACGAATTCATGCGAATATGGCGAATATGATTTGTAGATTGGCATTAATTCGTAGATTCGCATCATTATTACTTTATGTGGGAGAAGATACAACGTATTTGGAAAATTAAGGACTTACGCAACAGTGTGTTGTTTGTTTTAGGCATGTTGGTGCTTTTCCGTTTCGCGGCGCATATTCCAGTGCCTGGCGTTGATGTCGTCAATTTGAGAAAATTTTTGGAAGGCAATCAAATTTTAGGCATGTTGAACGTGTTTTCAGGCGGCACTATGGAGAACTTTTCAGTAGTCATGCTTGGAGTTGCTCCATACATTACTTCTTCCATTATTTTTCAGCTTTTGGCCATGGTAGTACCCAGTTTAGAAGAGATGCAAAAAGAAGGCGAGGCCGGACAACAGCGGATCAATATGTATACTCGGTTGGCGACAGTGCCTTTGGCCTTTCTACAGGCATACAGCATGATACGCATGCTTGGCCAGTCCCAGTATCAGATTATTGACCAACTTTCGCTTTATCGCTTGATAGCAACCGTCTTGACGATTACCGCCGGCACAGTGGCTTTGATGTGGATTGGCGAATTGATTACAGAAAAGAAAATCGGTAATGGCGTGTCGCTTTTGATTTTTGCCGGCATTGTGACTGCTTTGCCGAAAACAATACAGAATTTGGCCATCAACTATAATCCATCTGATTTGTACACCTATGTTTTGTTCGCGGTTATAGCTGTTGTCACTGTTATTGGCGTAGTTATTATCAGCGAAGGCCAGCGCAATGTGCCAGTAAGTTACGCCAAGCAAATTAGGGGCAACAAGACATATGGCGGAACAAGCACGCATCTGCCATTGCGCGTAAATATGGCTGGCGTCATCCCGATTATCTTTGCCATTTCAGTTATTTTGTTCCCGCCAATGATCGCTCAGTTTTTTGTTAATAGCGCCGGATTTGTCGGCACCGCGGCAAAGGCAGTGGTGAGCATTTTCAATAATCAATTGATTTACGCTATTTTGTACTTTGTGTTTGTGTTTGGCTTTACGTATTTTTATACTGCCGTAATTTTTCACCCGCAAAAAATCGCCGAGAATTTACAGCGCCAGGGCGGATTTATCCCGGGTATTCGTCCGGGCAAAGAGACCGAAAAATATCTGGCTCTTACCATGAATCGTCTAATTTTTATCGGCGCTTTGTTTTTGTCTGTTATCGCCATTTTGCCTCTCATCTTGCGCGCTTTTACAGGCACACAGTCCCTTGCTATCGGCGGCACTTCGCTTTTGATCGTTGTTTCGGTCGCCATTGAGACAGCTAAACAGATTGATTCGCAGATGGAGTTGCATGAGTATGATAGGATGTAAATGACGTACGAACTACGAAAGCTACGAAATTACGAACTACGAAAAAACCGGCGAAGGCCGGTTTTTTTAATTTACGCCGCCTTTGCTTGTTTTGGCTCTTCATTCTTGTTCTTTCCTTGTTGCGCATCCACTATATCCCATAGCAATTTATGGGCATCTTCGTACTTCCCAACCCGTGTAAGTTTTTGCACCTCATCGGACGCTTTAAGCGGGTTTTGGGCTAATTCCGCAATATTATAACCTCCCACTTCAGGATTAAATCCTGGTGTCTCTCCCATATGATTGTAGTTAGAAATTAAGCTTGATAAATGTAGTATACCATAAAGTTGCCCATTTGTCAACCCCCCTTGTTTATGTTACAATTTATATGGTTTTATAGAATACGTATTTTTTACTTTACAAACTTTATAACTTTATAACTTTTAACTCCTATCGCTATGTCCTTCCTTTCCTCGTTCTTTGGCACATCAGTACAATATTCTAAAACCGAGCGCCCGTTTTCTGAATTTGACATAAAAAAACTGGTTTTGCCATATAATGTCCGTACGTTGGATCAATCGGAGGCAGGTTTGGTGGAGCAGGCGATTGTTGCCCGCAGACATGGCGATGGCAAGATTTCGTTGCAACAAATTTATGAGACGTTGACGCAACTGAAGAATCAAAATAAAATAAGCAAACAAGACAGAGATGGGCTAATGAAAGATTTTGAAGAGTATTTTTCTAAGCAAGCATTTGTATAGCATTAGTATCATTCGTACCATTAGTATATTAGTATCTTTTATTTATGAAAAAAATTATAATCCTCATAGGCGTGCCGGGGAGCGGAAAGGGCACTCAAGCCAAGAAAATCGCGCAAAAATATAATTACGGCCATATCTCCACAGGCGATTTGTTGCGCGCGCTGGACGCTGACGCGAATGGCGATCCATCAGACAAACAAAAATTAGCTGAAATGAAAGCCGGTAAGTTGGTGTCAGATGAATTGATTTACAAGCTCGCTTTTAAGGAAATGGATAAATATCTTGACAATGGTCAGGGAGTGGTTTTAGATGGGGCAATTAGAAACGTTGAACAAGCGAAAAAATACCAAGAGTATTTTGTTAATAAAAATCTGCAAGATGAGGTCTTGGTTTTGGAAATCAAGCTCTCCGATGAAACAAGCTTTAATCGCCTCACCAAGCGCAAAATTTGCAAATCATGCGGATATATTATTCCGTATTCTTCGGAGAACGAGAAAAAAATAACTTGCGAAAAATGCAATGGCGAGCTCTATATACGCAGTGACGACAACCCTGAAACAGCGCGCAAACGCGTTGTTGAGCAGGGAAACAGCGCCATTGGTCCTATTTTGGCCTTCTATCGCGATTTGGGCATTCTTGTCTCAGTAGACGGCGAACCGCCGATTGAAGAGGTGGAGAAAGAGATTGAAGAGAAACTTTAACATGCCCAATTTAGAACATCACTTAGAAAAATATTTTAATTTCACTTCATTTCGTTCCGGCCAAAAAGAGATTATAGAAGCTTTTGCTGGCGGAAGCGATGTGGTCGCGTTATTGCCGACAGGCGGCGGAAAGTCGCTGTGTTTTCAGTTGCCGGCTTTGATGAATGATTGTTTAACAATTGTAATCTCTCCTTTAATTGCTCTAATGAAAGATCAAGTGGACGGCCTGCAAGCGCGCGGAGTTGGCGCTGTTTTTATTAACAGCTCTTTAAGCTGGCAAGAAACGCAAGACGTGTTGGCTGGAATTAAAGAGGGGAATATCAAACTGCTTTATGTCGCGCCCGAACGATTGTCAAACCAGCAATTCAGAGAGGCGTTAAGCGAAGTTGATGTTGGTTTTGTGGCAGTGGATGAAGCGCATTGCGTGTCGCAGTGGGGGCATGATTTTCGGCCTGACTATTTATTAATCAAGGATTTTATTCGTTGTCTAAAAACGCGGCCCGCGGTTGGCGCGTTCACGGCCACCGCGACTTTGGAAGTCAAGGATGATATTATAAAAAATTTGGGACTAATAGACCCGCAAGTTTTTATCCGCGGATTTGACAGGCCTAATTTAAAGTTTTTCGCGCAAAAGGACCTCAAAGGCCGCCAGCGCCAAGACGAAGTTCTGCGCATTATCAAAACCATGTCTGGTTCGGGCATTGTCTACACTATCAGCCGCAAAGAAACCGAAGAAATGGCGAGTTTTTTATCAGCCAACGGCGTCAATTCAGTAGCTTATCACGCAGGTTTGCAAAAAGACGCGCGGACGCGGATTCAAAGTGATTTTATGGAAAATCGGTTCAAAGTAATTGTTGCCACAATCGCTTTTGGCATGGGCGTGGACAAGGCAGACATCCGTTTTGTAATTCACGCAGGCATGCCAAGCACCTTGGAGGGATATTACCAAGAGGCAGGTAGAGCAGGCCGCGATGGCGAGCAGGCATATTGCATTTTACTGCATTCCAAAAGGGACTTTGGCTTGCATAACTATTTTATCAGCCAGTCATGGTCGGAAATGAAACAACAAGGCAAGACATACAGTGAGATTGAGCGCGTGGTGAATATTAAATACGACCGGCTTAACAAAATGAATCAGTACCTTGAATCAACCCAATGCCGCAGGAAAACAATCTTACAATATTTTTCAGACCCTGATATTGGACAATTGCCCCAAAATTGTGGCGGGTGCGATGTTTGTCTTAATTTTAAATGGGAAAATGCCACCCCATACAAACGTCGCGAGCGTCTGACAAAAGAAAGGGGCGGACTAAGCGATACAGTCACAGAGACAGCGGGCCTCTACCAGAAAGGCCTTAAACCTGAACAAATCGCCAAAGCGCGGTCTTTGGGTCTGAGTACAATTTTTACTCACTTAGCCGCATGGTACCAATTTGGCGGTGATTTCAAAATTTCCGACTTCGTCTCTCCGGACGCGGAAAGGCAGATAATAATAGCAATTAACAAAATCGGCAATACAGAACGTTTGAACCCAATTAAAGATATCCTGCCATATAATATCAGCTACGACCAGATACGTTTAGTGGTGGCGAAGGTGAAGAGGGTGGCGCGATGCTGAGGCCTCATTTTCCCTCTCCTGGCAGGAGAGGGCGAGGGAGAGGTCTGGTGGCATCACAAATCCGCTTATTTAGAGCGGTTTTTTTGATTTATCCACAGGTAACTATTGACAATTAGGTTTACATATGATAACATATAACTATACTAATTACTCAAATTTTATGCAAAAAAACAATGGAAATTACATAACTACCGCAGAATTAGCCAAAATGTTGGGAATTAGCCGTGTGGCCACGGCAAAAAAGGTTACAAAGTTGATTAAAGATGGTGCTATTACTGCCTCTGAAAAAGGCAAGGGCTATATAATTGATCAAGATTCTTTACCTAAAGAAATTAAGGATGAAATAAGAAAACAACAGGATGAAGCCGCAAAAAAAATTACTGAGCTTGGCAAAAAGGCGGGACATGATCTTGGTTTTGAAAAAGAGCTTTGGAAGGCCGCGGACAAGTTGCGGGGAAGCATTGATGTTTCTGAATATAAACACATAGTTCTCGGTTTGCTTTTCTTAAAATATGTTTCTGATTCTTATTAT
>CAYSQU010000019.1:0-1756 GCA_964433365.1 uncultured Gammaproteobacteria bacterium | reverse complement strand
AACGGCATTTGCAGTTAGAGAAGTGGACAGGCGACCCAGCAAATAAGGATTACTACATAAAAAATGAAAAAGATAGGGCGTATATTGTCAATGACAAAGACCAGTATAAAAGCGTCGGAGTTTTCTTTATTCCGGAAAAATCTCGCTGGGAACAATTGCGAAATCACGCAATGCATCATGATATTGGAAAGTATATTGATGAAGCGATGGAAGCGATTGAAAACGAAAATCCAAAAGAGTTAAAAGGCGTTCTTCCTAAAATTTTTACAAAGACCAATTTGGACAGTCAAATTCTTGGTGAGTTGGTAAATATTTTTTCAAAAATAAAATTTGATCACGACATAGACAGAGAAAAAGATATTCTCGGTCGTGTTTATGAATACTTTTTAGGACAGTTTGCCTCCGCAGAGGGAAAAAGGGGTGGAGAGTTCTACACGCCACGTTCAATTGTCCGGCTCCTTGTTGAAATATTGTCGCCTTATGAAAACGCGCGTGTGTTGGACCCGAGTTGTGGTAGCGGTGGTATGTTTGTTCACGCCAGCGAATTTTTGAAAACACACCAAAAAGATCCGACCAAAATTTCTTTTTTCGGCCAAGAGAGCAACCCGACAACGCTTCGTCTTTGTAAAATGAATTTGGCGATTCTGGGAATAATGGGTCAGATAGAATTGGGCAATACTTATTATGAAGACAAATTTCCGGATCTGCGCGCAGATTTTCTGTTAGCTAACCCCCCTTTTAATGCCGACTGGGAGCCGGGCCGACTAAGCGAAAGAGACCCGCGTATAAAATTTGGCACGCCACCGGGCGGCAATGCTAATTTTTTGTGGATTCAACATTTTATTCATCATTTGTCGCCAAATGGAATGGCTGGATTTGTTATGGCCAATGGCGCGCTTGCCGTAAGCGGGCGCGAGGGCGAAATCCGCAAGAAAATTGTAGAAGAGGACTTGATAGATGTGATTATTGCTTGCCCGCCAAAACTTTTTTACAATGTCGCGTTGCCGGTCACGCTTTGGTTTGTGACTAAAAACAAAAAAAATAGCAGATACCGTGAGCGCGCGGGCGAGACGCTCTTCATAGACGCGCGGGAAATTTTTGAGCAAATATCCCGCAAACAGGTTACTTTCACCGGCGAGCAAATTCAAAAAATCGCCAATACCGTGCGTGCTTGGCGCGGCGAGGAAGTAGCCGGAAAATATAAAGATATCGCTGGTTTTTGCAAATCAGCCAACAAAGAAGAAATCGTAAAAAATGGACATGTTCTCACACCCGGCCGCTATGTTGGCGTCGCCGAGGAGGAGGATGACGGCGTGCCGTTTGCGGAAAAGATGAGGAAGTTGTCGGATGAATTAAAAGAGTGTTTTAGAGCGGGTAAAGAGTTGGATAATAAAATTTTAGAAAATTTAAAAAAAATTAATTTTTAATATATGGAGGGAAAAAATAATCAAATTATAATTTACAACACGGAAGACGGACAAACCAAGATTGAGGTTAAGTTGAAAGATGAAACAGTTTGGCTAAGTCAGGCCCAAATGGCAGATTTGTTTCAAAAAGACAGAAAAACCATTACAGAGCACATACAAAATGTGTTTAACGAAGGAGAATTAGCGGAAAATTCAGTATGCCGGAAATTCCAGCATACTGCTTCTGATGGCAAGAATTATAATGTGAATTTTTATAATCTTGATGTAATTATCTCTGTTGGCTATCGCGTGAGTTCTCTCCGCGGCACCCAATTCCGCATCTGGGCGAC
>CAYSQU010000018.1:0-9461 GCA_964433365.1 uncultured Gammaproteobacteria bacterium | reverse complement strand
GCGTCTTTGAAAGATATAGTAAATAAGCTTAAGACGGCGCGAGAGGAAGAATTTAAACAGTTTGACGCGAGTGTTTGGCAAAAATCAGGCATGACTGAGCGTGAAGTTTTGACTCTCGCCTCAATCGTGGAAAAAGAGGCTAACACCAAAGAAGATATGGCAATGGTGGCGGATGTTTTTTTACGCAGATTGGAAGAGAATTGGGCGTTGCAATCCTGCGCCACCGTCAATTACATTACAGGCAAAAATGATCCTGGCGTCAACTTAGTGGATAAAAAAATTGATTCGCCATATAATACCTACAAATATCCCGGCCTGCCACCAGGGCCAATCTGCAATCCAGGGCTGGATGCAATTAGAGCTGTTTTGTATCCAACGAAGAGTGATTATAATTATTTTATGACTGGTGATGATGGAGTGATGAGATATGCGAAGACATTGGGGGAACATAATGAGAATGTGGCGAAGTATTTGAATTAAATATATTGGTATCTTTTATGAATACGTCTGATTTCGACTACAATCTCCCCCAATCACTAATTGCTCAATCTCCAGCCAACCCTCGAGACAGCTCAAGATTGATGGTGGTTGATAGAGCAAAGAAGACAACGAAGCGCTGTCATTTTTATGATATCACCGATTATCTAAAACGAGGCGATTTGATTGTTTGGAACAATTCAAAGGTCTTCAAAGCTAGGTTGTTTGGTAAATTAACTGATCTAAATGATGATGAATTGTTTGAACACAAAAAACCCGTTGAGATATTTTTGGTTCGGCCAATGGAAAATGAAGGTGTGTGGAAAGTATTAGCCAAGCCGGGCCGGCATTTGCGAGAGGGGATGCGTGTTCATTTTGCTTCCGATTTTTATTGCGATGTGATGCTAAAAGAGCCAACCGGCGATATTTTGGTGCAATTTCCAGAGGACTCTGAAACAGTTCGCCAGAAAGCAAATAAATACGGCCACATTCCTGTCCCGCCGTATGTAAAAGACGAACCGCATGAGTTAGGGTGCTATCAGACGGTTTATGCTAAACACGAGGGTTCGGTTGCCGCGCCAACAGCTGGTTTTCACTTCACGCCAGAGCTGATTGAGAAATTAAAAAACAAAGGCGTGGAATTTGCCGAAGTGACTTTACATGTCGGCCTTGGAACTTTTTTACCTGTTAAATCAGAACGCGTTGAAGACCACACCATGCATAGCGAGTGGGTTGAATTGACAGAAGAAAACGCGGAAAAAATTAATTTGGCGAAGAAAAATGGGAGACGTGTGATTGCGGTTGGGACGACGACTGTGAGGACGTTGGAAGGGATCGCCCAATTTCTCCCCCTATCAGGGGGAGCGAGAGGGGGTCTGCGGTGTTACAAAGGTGATATTAACTTGTTTATCAAGACAGGATTTGAATTTAAAGTCGTTGACGCGATGATAACAAATTTTCATTTGCCAAAGTCAACGCTCCTTATACTCGTGTCGGCATTTGCAGGAAACACGCGATTTATGCTACAATGTTATCAGGAAGCCAAAAGACAAAAATATAGGTTTTATTCTTTTGGCGACGGCATGTTTATTTATTAAAAAATATTATATATGCTTAAAAACAAAAAATTGATCGGCGCGATGCTGCTGGGAATCTCGTTGGTTTTGGCGTTAGTTGTTTGGGTCTCTTATCATTTTATTTCTCGGCCAGCGCGACCGGAAACAAATCTAACCGGCCGTCGTCCGGAAAGAGCAGTGGAGATTACCGGCTCGCAATCAAAAGTCGGCGAGATTTTTGCTTTGAAAATTAATCCGCAAGGCGGCAATGAAGGCAAAGAGGTTAAAGTGCTTGTTGATGGAAAAGAGGCAGGCAATTGTCTGGCCGGAGCGGATGTTTGTGAAATCGCGCTTAACCCATTTACTAGAAATGATGTTGGCGAACACTCTTATCAGGTGTATTTTGGCGGCAAGAGAGATGAAACCGAAAGCCAGAGTGGATCGTTTGTGGTGGTTGATGATTCTGCCTCTGGCGGCTCTTCGGTCTCCCCTGTAACCATGGTGGAGGCGTCTATTCCTCCGTCCGCGGCGACTCCGGCGCCGGCAGAACCAGCGGCTCCAGGCCAAGCGGCTCCTGCTCCCGCTCCGCAAAGCGATGTTCAAAACCAAAATCAGACGCAGACGGATTTGCCGTCTCCCAAATACGAAAAATTAATTACTTCCGGGTCGCAGGCGGCCGCGGGTGATTTGTTTTCCGCCACTATTTACGCGAAAAATATTCCGCCTATCAGCAGAATTGATGTTTATTGGAATAATCAGGCGGGACCAACGAAAAGCTGTGTCGGGGTTTTGATATGCAACGCGGTATTTGGTCCGGCCGAGGACGCGCAGATTGGCAAGAAAATTGATTTCAATTTTGTTTTAGTCGGCGTGAACGGAAAGACCCTGAAAGTCAGCAGTTATTATTATGTAACAGCTCCTCAGGCCGCGCCTCCTGCTCCGGCTTCGCCTTCTGTCCCTGCCACGCCGCCGCTTCCTGTTGAACCCGTGAATAATCCAACAATTACACAGCCGCCCTCTGTCCAACAGCCGGACGACAGTCAGCCGTTGGAAAAATACGTGGAACCAATTATCACTATTTCCGCTTCGTATAATCAAATTAATCCAGAGGACACGGTTGAATTTATCGCAATCTTGAATCCGGGCAGTGAAACAGTTGATTACATAAATATTTTGGTTAATCAAAAATTGGCCAAGACCTGCGGCAACGTTCTTACTTGTTCTTTTACTGGCGGGCCCTATCTTGATTACGCCGGCAAGACGGTAAATTACGCCGCTACGGCCTATTTTACGGATGGCGCGACCAAAACAACAGGAAACGCGGGGCTGACTGTTTTACCGGCCAAGGTTATTACTGTTTCCGCGGCCAAGGACTATGTTGAAGAATGGGAGATCAATATATTAACCGCGACTTTTTCGCCGATGACGAGTTTAAGCGTCCTTAATATATATGCCGATGACAAGTTAGTCAAAAGTTGTTACAATCCGACATGTTCGGTAACAGTGGGGCCTTTTAGCGGGATGGGCGGTTCTTACGTAAATTATTATTCGTATTGGAGCGTCGCTGGCAGTTATTTGAAAAGCGAAGTCAAGAAATTTTATGTTATGCATTATGTGGCGCCGACAGTAGATATCTCTCTTTCTCCGGAAAAAAGAAATTACGCGCATAGCGACTCTTTAACCTTTACTGCCACGGCTCACGCGGGTGAAGAGACCTTCGATAATCTGAAGATTTATCTTAATGGTAGTGTGGTAAAGACATGTTTAGATATCGCGCACTGTTCTTACACAACCACGCCTCAGCAGATTTTGGGCGGTGTACCTTCGCAGACAACCAATATCACTTATAACGCCCGCGGTGTTTTTAGCGGAGGCGCCAAAATAGTGTCCACGGAAAACAGCAGTTTTTCCGTGTTGGGAGTTCAATAATATAGATGTAAAGACCCGAGTTACCTCGGGTCTTTTGGTTTACTTCAATTTTATCGGATTAAAGTTCGTCTCTGTGTCAAAATATTTAGCAAATTCATCGCGAATCCTAGGCGAAAGCGGTTGTGATGAGGTCGAGGTAGCGATAGGTTTTCATAGCCATTGTTTTTTTAATTCTAAAAATTTATCTTCTTTAATCGCCTGCCTGATTTCTCGCATCAAATTGAGGAAGAAGTGGACATTGTGTATTGTCGCCAGTCGGTAGGCGAGGAGCTCTTCGGCTTTGAATAGGTGATGTAAGTATGCTCTTGAATAATTAGTACATGTTGGACAATTACACTTCGGGTCAATTGGTAATTTATCGTTTCCGTATTTTGCATTTAGAATGTTTATTCTGTAAGAAAGGGATCCCTCCACTCGCTCGGCTCGGTCGGGATGACAAAAGAGTGAGCCATTACGAGCGATTCGGGTCGGTGATACACAATCAAACATATCCACGCCTCGCTCCACGACTTCAAATAAATCAGATGGAGTAAAGCCCACACCCATTGTGTAATGCGGCTTGTTTTTTGGAATAATTGGATTGACCCAATCAAGAATATTTTTTGTCGCCTCCATATTAAAACCAACCGACTCTCCGCCAATAGCAATGCCGTCAAAGTCCATGGCGGAAATCGCGCGCGCGGATTCTTCTCGGAGCTCCCGATGATTTGCCCCCTGTACTATCCCAAACAAAAATTGTTTGTTTTTTTGTTTTAATGTTTTAATGTTTTTATGATATGTCAGACAACGTTCGGCCCACTTGTGGGTGCGCGTCATGGCTTCTTTGGCATATTTTACATCAGCATCATCGGGTGTGCATTCGTCAAACGCCATAATAATATCAGCGCCGAGTTTGTGCTGGATTTCAATCGCAGATTCGGGAGTAAAACGATGGGTTGAGCCATCAATATGAGAATGAAATGTCACGCCGTTGTCGTCTATTTTAACGAGTTTTCCTTGGTTATTAATATCCGGATTTCCAGATAATCCAGATTTACAGATTTTCTGCCCCAAACTAAATACTTGAAAACCGCCAGAGTCAGTTAAAATCGGGTGGTTCCAGTTCATGAATTTGTGCAGACCATTGAATTCAGCAATCAAGTCCTCACCCGGGCGTAAATGCAGGTGGTAAGTATTGGCTAAAATAATTTGCGCGCCCAAATTTTCTATGTCGGCGCTGTCCAATGATTTTATAGTGGCTTGCGTGCCCACAGGCATAAAAACAGGCGTTTCAATGTCGCCGTGTGAGGTGTGGATAATGCCAGCTCTTGCCAGACAGGATTTGTCTTCGTGAGTTATTTCAAAAAACATAGATATAATGCCAATCTACGAATGTATGCTAATGCTACGAATATTACAATGTTTTGACTAAAAATGCAAGATGCGGTAAAATTGAAGTGAAATATGGCCAAGCCGTATAAAAAGTTTAATTTAATTTGCGCCATTTTGAGCGCGTTTTTTTTGTTTGGGACGATTGGGATTTATGTGCGAACTACGAAAGCTACGAAATTACGAAAGTACGAAATAAAAACAGAACAAAATAGAAATTTAGAAATTGGAAATTTGAAATTGGAAATTAGGGATGATGTTACGACAAGTACTGGCGAACTAAAAGAAGAGATTGTCAAAAAAATACCCGAGAGAATTAATCTCGACGTGCCATTTACATCACAAGCGCCGGAAAAAAACTGGGGACAGCCATGGCAAGACGGGTGCGAAGAGGCGGCGTTGTTGATGTTGGACGCGTATTATAAAAAATATAATCTAAGTCCGCTGTTCGCGAGAGACGAGATAATTAAGATGGTTGAGTGGGAACAAACCAGAAATTTTGGTAGAAGCGTAGAAATTCAAGAAATCCAAGAAATTTTTAGCGATTATTTTGTCGGGTCATTAAAGCATGAAAGCATTAAAACATTAAAACAAGCGAAAGTGATTGAAAATCCGACAGTTGAACAGATAAAGCAATACGTTGCCGGCGGGAATCCCGTGCTTGTGGTGGCGGATGGAAAGGTATTGCCAAATCCGCATTTTAGAAATGGCGGGCCGGTATATCACGCGCTGATTATTCGCGGATATGATGAGGATGAGTTTATCACCAACGATCCTGGCACGCAGTTTGGCAGAAATTTTAGGTATAAATACAATGATTTGATGAACGCGATTCACGAATGGAATGGCGGCGATGTGAAAAATGGACGTAAAGTTATTTTAGTGATAGAATAAGAAGGAAATTGTAAAGAAATTTGACAGAAATTAAACAGAAATTTGTGATTGATTTTGAGAAAGATTTAAATAAAGAGCAGTTGGAAGTTGTAACAAAGGCCGAAGGGCCGTGTTTGGTTTTAGCTGGAGCTGGTTCTGGCAAAACACGGACTATAACTTACCGCGTCGCGTATTTGTTGGAAAAAGGCGTTAGTCCTGAAAATATTTTGTTAGTGACATTTACAAACAAAGCGGCAAGAGTAATGATTGAGCGGGTGGCGACGTTGGCCGCAGGTGTAGAGACGCAAAATTTTGCGTCTCTACCGCGGGCGACATTGCCTTGGTCTGGCACATTCCATCACATCGCTTATCGCGTTTTGAAAAAATACGCGACGTTTTTGGGATATAAAAATAATTTTTCTGTTTTAGATAGGGATGACAGTTCTAATTTAATTAAACAATGTTTAAAAGAAGAGGGAATAGATAGAACAATGAAAAGGTTTCCGTCTCCTGCGGTTTTACAGTCAATCATTAGTTACGCGCGCAATGCCGAAACAATCATTGAAGATGTCTTGAATTTAAAATATGAACACTTTTTGCCAATTGCCGATTCCATCAAACACTTGGCTAGTAATTATGAAAAAAGAAAAAAAGCGGCGAATGTGATGGATTTTGACGACCTTCTTCTCAACTGGCTTTTGTTATTGCAACAGTCAGAAAAAATTAGAGAAAGACATCAGGATCAATTTCACCATGTTCTTGTTGACGAATATCAAGACACAAATAAAATTCAGGCCTCCATCATCCGCATCATCGCGCAAAAACATCGTAATTTGTTGGTTGTTGGCGATGACGCGCAGAGCATTTATTCTTTCCGCGCGGCTGACATAAAAAATATTTTGGATTTTGAAAAGGAATATTCAAATGCTAAAATTTTTAAATTAGAAACCAACTATCGTTCAACTCCGGACATCCTTAATCTCGCGAATGATGTTATTTCAAACAATGTAAAACAATACAAAAAAGAATTGCGAAGCATTTTACAGAGTTTCGCAAAGCCGGAAGCCAAGTCGTTTGACGAATCTACTGGAGAAGCTATTTATGTTGCCGACAAAATAGAAGAACTTATAGACGAGGGGTCATCGCCGGAAAAAATCGCTGTTTTGTTCCGCGCCGCGCGTCATTCGCAGGCATTAGAAATGGAGTTAATGAAACGTGGTATTGTCTATGATTACCGCGGCGGCATCAGATTTTTTGAACGTTCGCATGTCAAAGATGTGTTGGCATATTTGAGGATTTTGAATAATCAAACAGACGAGATGGCGTGGCGGCGGGTGTTGGGCATGCAGGTTGGCATCGGCGATGCCACAATAGAATTGATTTTACGACAAGTGGCCAGACCTCTCCCTATCCCTCTCCTCTGCGGAGGCGAGGGAAATATTGATTTACCAGCCAGAGCTGGTATTGGTTGGAACGACTTTCTTCAAATATATAATAAGCTAAAAGACGCGGGCGAGGTGAGTGTTGGCGATCTTATTCATGTTGTTATTGAAAGTAAATATATTGAATATTTAGAAAATGAATATCCTGATTATCGCGAGAGGATGCAGGATTTGGAACAAATGGCCGTGTTCGCGGATAAAGCAGAGTCATTAGACGCGTTTTTAGCAGAGTCGTCTTTGCAAGAAAATTTTCGTTCAATTGTAGAGACGCAAAATTTTGCGTCTCTACGTGGCGATGGCAAAATCGTTTTGTCCACCATTCATCAAGCCAAAGGCCTTGAATGGGACGCGGTGTTTATAATAAATTTATCCAATGGTCAATTTCCCAATGAGCGCGCGTTGCGGGAAAATGACGGTTTAGATGAAGAAAGACGTTTGTTTTACGTGGCTATCACGCGCGCGAAAAAATATTTGCATCTCACTTACTCTTCGGCCAGCTTGTTTGGCGGTTTTCAGGGGGGCCCCAGTATGTTTTTGGAAGAAATTGACCGCGAGCTTGTGAATATGGAAGAGAACGGGACGGTGTTTAATGACGGTGAAAACGAAGTAGTTTATATCCCCGATGAACAACTGAAGAGAAAAAGCGGGTTCTTAAAGAATATCGAAGATCTTTGATTGTTACATTGTTACATTGTTACATTGTTACATTGTTACATTGTTACATTGTTACATTGCTAGTATGACTGGAAAATTTTTAAATTTGTCAGATGTTGGCGCATATAAGATTGCTTTTCATTTATCTAATTATGTTTGGGACATTGTTGTCAAATGGGAATACTTTGCTAAAAAGACCGTTGGCGAACAATTTGTCCGAGCCGCCGATTCAATTTCCGCGAATATAGCAGAGGGTTTTGGCCGGTACTCAAAAAAAGACAAAATTAAATTTTATCGTTACAGTTTTGGGTCGCTCAAAGAATCGTTTGATTGGAATCAGAAAGCAAAGGTACGAGGTTTATTTAGCGATGAACAATATAATCATATATTTTCTGAACTAGATAAGCTTCCAAGAGAAATAAATTACCTTATTAAATTCACAAACGAACGATTGGCTGAATAGATTACAGCAGTTTAACAATGTAACAATGTAACCATTTTTTCACGCTACTTGACTTCTTTCCTCATATTTTCTATAATATCCTCAACTTTACTCTTAGTCACTCATTTATATGGACATCACAAGCTTTAAACGAGAACAGACATTTGTCATGGTCAAGCCGGACGGTGTTAAGAAAGGCCTGATTGGCGAAGTTATTCACAGGTTTGAACAGCGCGATTTAAAGATCGTGGCTTTGGAAATGTTTAAGCCAACCACAGAACAGATTGACAATCATTATCCAAAAGATGAAGCGTGGAAGCGCCGTTTGGGTCAGAAGACACTCACAACCTATACAAAATATGGCATTGACCCAAAAGCCATGCTTGGCACTGATGATGAGTTAAAATTGGGCGAGATGGTGCGCGGGTGGCTGATTGATTATATGACTTCAGCGCCGCTTGTTCGCATGATAGTTGAGGGCGTGCACGCTGTTGATATGGTGCGTAAAATCGCAGGCACAACTTTGCCATATATGGCTGATATGGGCACAATCCGCGGCGATTATTCCAATGATTCCCCAGCAGTGGCCAATTCAGAAAAACGCGCTGTGATGAACATTCTGCACGCGTCAGAGACACCATCCGAAGCCCAGCATGAAATTGAACATTGGTTTGGCGGAAGGAAGAGTGTGGTTATGGAATATGGGAGAAATGGGGAGTAGTGTGGATAACTTAACTTGACTTTATCAATAAACAATGATATATTATTTAGTGGCTTCGGCAACGAGGTTTTTTTAGTTAGAAAGGGGGATTTGTTTGGGCAATGTTTAGAAAACAAAGTAAGAAGGAGGGAGAGGTATAGTGTGTAGAAAAGGAAAAACAGGCAAGAGATCCAAGAGGGGCCGCAAATGCGTTTGCGGGAAGGAGTTGAAACAGGGGCGGGGTTTTTGCTCTGACTGTTTCCGTGGTGATGGCGTAGGCACTCCATGGACAATGGTAATGGCCAAGTTGGTCATGAGTAATTCTCCTGCCTTGCGCTGGCTTTAATAGCTGGCTGTCTCTTCTTCGCGGGGAAAAAAGGAGGTAAAAAGCATTGCCCCCCGCGTCAACCTTACGGATTCAATCAGTAAAGTTGACGCGTGGACACGCCAATGAAGGCAGGGGATTTTTATGGCTCTTTAACAATTAGTGTGGTGGTTAGTAAGATAGTTTACCACCCAAA
>CAYSQU010000017.1:1103-9515 GCA_964433365.1 uncultured Gammaproteobacteria bacterium | reverse complement strand
TAAACATTTGACATGATTTTTAATCTGACTTATAATATCAACACTGCTTAAATATAATTTTATGGCAACAATCACTTATTGCGATATCTGCAAAAAACGCAAAGCTGACGGAGAAGAATGGTCAAGTATATCTCTTCACATGCGTGGTTCTGATATGCCAAAACTGAAAACTTTTTGGCCTTCCGTCAATCTATGTCCGAAATGCGGAAAAATAATCTTGCCAAAAATTATTAAATTATTAAAAATAAAATAAAAAAAACTTTCGCCACCGCTTGATAAAAATCAATAACTAAAAAATCCCCACGACGTTATATCGGGGATTTTTTGTTTAATTTCTGCCTCCCCGCCGTAGCTTTAGCGAAGCCAGACCTCTCCCTATCCCTCTCCTCTGCGGAGGCGAGGGAAAATTAAAAATACTTTTTCTCTATCTCCCCCACCCTCGCGTCAACTTCATCGATCCTAAATGGCACAACTTCACCACTCTTCTCAATCAACTCAACCACTGTTTTCAACAAGTGCTTCATACCGGGGATAATGTGTTTGTTTCTGTCTTCGGCGTAGGAGAAACGGATGTGCCCAGCACCCATGCGGCCAAAATCACTGCCTGACAATGTCGCGATTCCCCGCTCTTTTAATAACCAATTACGCAACTGAACATCATTTTCTATTTTCAATTCATCTTTAACATATTTCAAATCCAACACGCGCTGAAAGCTAGGAAATAAATAAAACGCGCCTTCAGCTTCATTGCAAACTATATAGGGTTTGAGCAAATTTAACGCCTCAGAAACAAATCCACCCTTTTTTTCATACTCAATAAAATCATTGTTAATAATTTTCTGCACCTCGTCTTTTACGCTCGGATATTTGAAGCCCTCTAATTCAACATCGCCAAATATCGCGCCAGCGACTATTTGCTCCATTCTGTTAACATTGCCCCACTTGTTAATCGCGAGCCGGCCGAAAATTTCAATCAGCCACTCTGGCGCCACAAGAAATCCAAGCCGCCAGCCAGTCATCGCGAAATTTTTAGAATAACCGTTCAAATTTACTGTCCAGTCCAACATGCCAGGGATTGAGATAAAGCTAAAGTGCTTGCGTCCGCCAAAAGTAATTTGGTCGTAAATATCGTCAAAAATAACAAAAAACTTGTATTTTTTTACCAACTCCGCGACTGCTTCCAATTTTTCTTTTGGCATCATCATGCCAGTTGGATTTTGCGGAGTATTAATGACAAGCAGTTTGACTTGCTGATTTTCTCGCAACAACTTCTCTAAATCCTCAACCCTAAATTCAAGCGTCTGTTTTTCCATGTCTTTATGCGCTTGCCATGATAAAACCCGACCATGATGATAAAACTCGGCCAAGGACTCATAAACAGGATAACCAGGGTCTTGCACAATTATTTTATCACCCG
Source organism: uncultured Gammaproteobacteria bacterium (assembly GCA_964433365.1). GTDB lineage: Bacteria > Patescibacteriota > Patescibacteriia > Magasanikbacterales > UBA922 > CAYSQU01. Next base: position 8,098 of record CAYSQU010000017.1, on the reverse strand, counting down.
GCGCGATAAGTGTCTGCAGAGTCAATTCAATCGCGGACTTTCCAGCTGGCTCCAACAAAACATTTTCCGGCTTAATTTCCACTCCGCGCGTCTCGCTCCAATTTTTCGCGATATTTTTTCTGACTTGCAAATAACCAAGAAAATGCCCATATTTAGTCATCTTATTTTTCAACGCCTGAATCGCGACATCAATAATCGGCTGTGGCGTGGTCGGGCCTGTGTCGCCAACATGAAACTTGAAGACCTGCGGAAATTTTTTTGAGTCCTGCACAGCGATAACTTCCGCCCCAAAACCAAAAGCTGTCTCTGTGCCGAGATAATTTAGGTCGGGGTTGATGGTGACGTTGGGGATTAAATTTTTGTCGGTAAGAAATTTTGGTAACATACTTTGAAATTTCAAATTCACCTAATTACTAATTCACCTAATAAAATTCTTAATGCAAAATTTTCTTTATTATATCACCGGCAGTCAACCCAGCGAGCTCGTATACTTCTTTTGGCGAGCCCGATTTAAGAAAATGATCAATCGCGATCGTTCTATCAGTATAGTCCTTTGGTAATAAAAACGGATACAAGAAGCCCTTCCAGCCATTGTGAATGGCGATTACATGCTCGCGGTCTTCATCACTAAAAATCGCATTAGCTTTTTCTGGATTATTTTTTCTTAATTCTTCAAACAATTCCGGCGAAGTTACGGCAATCACTTTTACACTTAATCCCTGCTTTTCCAACTCCGGCACCGCCTCCATTGTATTTATCAACGTCTGTCCTCCACAAACCGCCAACACCACTCTTTGTACAGACGCAAAATTTTGCGTCTCTACCGATTCGTAAAACACATACGCGCCATTAATTGCGTCGCTCGCTTTTGAATTGCCCTTGCTTCTATCAAACACCATCGTATCCGGACGCGCGACTGACAAGGCAATTGGCTCGCCTTTTTCCAAGGCGTAAAACAACATTTCAATTGTCTCATTAGCATCCATTGGCTTGTACACTTTGATGCCCGGGTAAGCAGTGTATAAACTCATCCAAAACAAGCCCTGATGCGTTGGGCCGTCTTCGCCCGTGTCAGGACCATCATGAGCGGCAAGCATTATGAAAAATCCTTTACGTTTTGGATCCAAGGCATTACCAATCAAAGTCATACGCACGGCGTTGCTCATCATTGAAGTAAATACGCCATAAGACGAGAAAGCCGAGACGGGAGCGAATCCGCCAGGAAGTCGGTCCTGCGTCATGCCACAAGATAACATGGCCATGTTTTGTTCAGCAATGCCAAAACGAATGCCCCGTCCATATTTATTCTCGCGTGTGATTAAACCGCGCACTTTCTCTGCTTTATCCATCAAAATTGACTTGCTTAAATCGCCTGTCCCTGCCCAAAAAAACGCTGTTTGTTTCATTAGCCACTCAAACCACGCTTGCGTGGCTTTTCTAGTCGCAACATTTGTTCCCTCAGCAAACTTCAACTCTGCTGGTAACTCACTTGGCCGTTTCATCTCCACTGGATTAACTAACGGCCTGTCACCCAAACTTTTTTTCATCAATTCTTTATTTTCTTTTTCGCTTTTAATTTTTCCTTTCGCAATTTCTAATCTCTCCGCCACATATTTTGCCAACTCCGGAGTGATTGCCTCGCTCACTATTTTAACATCTTCTTCTACTTTACCAGTCACAGCAAAACCCATTTTTTTCATTATTTCCAAATATTCTTCTGACTTGGCTGGACTACCATGCGAATCAGCGGTATTTTCTTTTGCGCCATAACATTTGCCCTTGATGCAATGCGCTAACACAACAGTTGGTGAGCCATTACCCCATCCTTCTCTTGCTTTTTTATACGCAGTAATTAATTCTAAAAAATTATGTCCGTCAACCTCAATCACATTCCATCCCAAACCAAGCCAATGATTAATATATGGCGAAGCAATCACTTCGCTGATATTGCCATCAATCCCAAAATGATTATAATCCAAACTAACAATCAAATTGTCAATTCCCATGGTATTCAAAACATTGCGCGCCTCATAACTCATGCCTTCTTCTGTCTCCGCGTCGCCCATCAAGACAAAAACTTTTGTGTCTAAACCGCTTGATCGATGAGCGATAGCAATTCCACCAGCCGCGGACAGTCCATGTCCAGACGCGCCGGTTCCGAGATCAGCCAAAGGATAGTGGCTCTCAATATGACCCTGAGGTCCATCAGGATGGCGAAATCGGGTTAAATTTTCCGGCATTACCGCGTCAATTTCTTTTGCGTCAAATTTAATGCCAGTCCGACGCAGTGATTCATATATAAATGAAAGGCCGCCATATAAACCAGGTGAGCAATGCCCGGCAGACCACACAACCCTATCACGTCCATTATTTTTAGGATCAAGCGGGTCAAATGCCATTACTCCGCCCAAAACCATTGCCAGAAACTGCTCTGTCTTGGCAGATGAACCACCTGGGTGGCCTGAATGAACTGACTCTAACGCGCAAAACATAAATCCGCGCATTATACGCGCGGCTTCCTGCAACTTATCCACATCAATGCCCGGCAAATTTTCTAACTTAGAGCCCTGTAAATCTAAATGTTCCCCGCCTTGCATAAGAGAAAAATTAAGTAATAATGCATATAGTATAGTCAGATAAAAAAAATAATGCAAGGGTTACCGCTTCCTCCCCAACACCATATATCCCTGCGCTTCAATAAACCGACCAATGGTCAGCATCTCAACTAAACAGTAAAACTCGCACAAAGCTGTTGAAAATGGATGCGATCGTTTTTTTATTTTATACAAAATCTTATTTATGAATTTTAAAATTGGAAAATTATTTTGGTTCTGCAGTGGCTGAAAAAGCTCATCTGGGTGAATAAAAAATTTAGCCCACGCGATGCTATACATCCGCTTCACGTCAAATCCAGCGCAATCAAGCAATTCTTTCAACATTTGCTTGCCATAAAGTGAAATGTGGAATTGTTGATGCGGGTCAATATTTAATCCGCGCTTAAGCAAATAATTTCTTAGCCACGCGTGCTTGCCGGGTTTTGATTCAGCGAACATCGCCAACGTCCCACTCGGCTTTAACACTCTGCTTAATTCCGCGAGCCATCGCCGAACGTCTTTAACATGGCCTAAAACATCGGAAGTATAAATCGCGTCAAAGCTCGAGTCCGGAAACGGCAAATATTCTCCATCATACCACAATGCTTCCGCCCACACTCCGTTCTTTTTTATTTTTTCATTCGCCAATTCAACCTGCAACTTAACCACATCAACGCCAACAACATCAGAATTTTTACCCAACAACTTTTTTAAATCAATCAATGTCGCCCCTGTCCCGCAACCCACATCAAGCACGCGTGAGCACTTAAGCACTGGAGCACTTAAGCACTGGAGCACGCAACGATACAAGACGAATTTCTTTGGATAGAAAAGCAACTTCAGCTTATCGCGCCAAGTTACTTGCTCGCCCAAAAACACTGGCTCCGTGTCCCAAATCTCCGCCCCGCCCTTTGATTCTACTCCCCACAATTTTTCGTCCATACGAGTACATTATACCACATTTGACAAGAATCTAAAAGTATGATATAATACTTATTGTTAAATTAACAATTAATCGCGGCAAAGACAGTTGTTTCTTGATTAGTGGCTTATTTTAGCGAAAGATGGACGACTGACAAACTCATAAAATTATGTCATCTCACTTAAAAAATACCCGCAAACAGACGCTTTTGAGCGGTATCTTTTTAGGTATCCATACTTCATAAAAACGCCATTTTTGAAACATCTGCCATGGGCCGCTTGGTATTTTTTATATGTCACAACTAATTCCCTTAATTGTCGCCCTCTTTTGCATTGGCGCGGTAGTCGGTATCGTTATCGGTTATTTATTGCGCAAGAAATTGGCGCAAGCGCAAGTCAATTCAGCCGAGGCAAAAGTGGATAAAATCTTATCAGAAGCAAAAAACAAAGAGCAAGAATTATTGCTCAAAGCCAAAGAAAGGGCCATCAAAGTAATTGATGACGCCAAGCACGAGGAAGACCAGCGCAGAAATGAAATGCGCCAGATTCAGTCCCGCTTGGAACAGCGCGAGACAATGTTTGATAAAAAACTGTTGGAATTTGAGGATAGAAAAACAAATCTTCAAAAGAAAGTAGAGGAAATTCAAGCCATCAAAAAAAGAATTGACGAGGCCAGCGAACGCGCCACGGAAAAACTGCAAACCATTTCCGGATATTCCAAGGACGAAGCAAAAACAGAATTATTCCAAATCGTGGAAAACCAAACCAAAGATGATTTAATGGTGCGTATAATGAAATTAGAAAAACAAAACAGCGATGTCTTTGACGGCAAGGCGCGCGAAATCATAATTGGCGCTATTCAACGTTGTTCGTCCAATCACGCATCTGAAACGACTTCAACCAACGTCGCCTTGCCAAGCGACGAGATGAAGGGCCGCATAATCGGCAAAGACGGACGCAACATCAAAACCATTGAAAAATTAACCGGGTGCGAACTAATCATTGATGAAACACCTGACATGATTTTAATTTCATCCTTCTCCCCTATCCGAAGACGGGTGTGTCAGTTAGCTTTGGAAAAATTAATTCAAGACGGACGGATTCAGCCAGCCAGAATTGAGGCCTTTATTGATGAGGCAAAAAGAGAGCTCGCGTTAGATATCAAAAAAGCCGGCGAAGAGGCGTTGTATCAAGTTGGCATTACCGGCATTGATCCGAAGTTAGTGTCAATCGTCGGCCGTTTGAAATACCGCACAAGTTATGGACAAAACGTCTTGAATCACTGTTTGGAAACAGCGCATTTGTCCGGCTTAATCGCTGAAGAGCTTGGCGTGCCGGCCGGCAAAGCGAAACGCGCTGGTTTTTTTCATGACATTGGCAAGGCCGTTGACCACGAAACCCAAGGCGGGCATCCGGAAATCGGCTTTACTATCTTGAAAAAATTCGGTGTTGACGAGGACTGCCAAGATGCCGCGCTAAATCATCACCAAGATAAACCGGAAAAATTGCTCACCCAAATCGTAAAATCCGCTGATGCCATTTCCGGCGCCCGCGTAGGCGCTCGTCGAGATACTTATGAACAGTTTGTCGCGCGTTTGAAAGAGTTAGAAGACACAGTCAACAGCTTCCCGGGCATTGAAAAGGTTTATGCCATTCAAGCCGGCCGCGACATTCGCGTGTTCGTCAAACCAGACGTTGTTGACGACTACCAGGCCTACAACTTGGCTAAAGATATCGCGCGCAAGATTGAAAACGAATTGCAATATCCGGGAGAGATAAAAATTAATGTTATACGGGAGACGAGGGTGATTGAGTACGCACGATAAAGCATTGATTTAAACTGATTAAAAAATAGATTACACAGAAAAACCCGCCGCGAGGCGGGTTTTGAGTTTTATTCGTATTATTCTCGGGGCTCGCGCCCATTCGCGCTATCCTTTTTCAACACTAAACTCCCTCAACCCCTTTTTAACAACAGCATCGCTCACCGCAAAACCTTTTAGATAATCAACTTTTTCAGAAAAATTAATATCTTTGAAAAAGGACAATTGAGCGCGAAAAGCTTTTTCGTTAAACTCATTGCCAAAAATTTCTTTGGATTTAGTCGCGATTTCTTTCAGGCCAAAAAAATCCTTCATAATAAAATACAAATCAACATAATCCTTCCATTTTGCCCTGCGGCCAAGCGCGTAGGCCTTCATCGCCGCCAAAGTCAACAAGTCCGGCATTTTTAATTTAACGCCAAATTTTTCTTGATAACTAATCGCGTAAGGATAACGAAAAAACGTTAGCTTCACCCCGTTAATCATCAACGTCAACTCATCCAATTTATTTACAAAAAGAGAATCAATTTTAGAACTTTTCAAAATTTTGTTTAAAATACTTTGATTACGCAATGTTTGGCCTGTAAACAAATCAAAATCTATTGAACGGCGGTGGCCCAAATGTAACGCGATCGCTGTACCGCCCACCAAACAAAAATCCTTAGCAAATGACTCCACTAACGGCAACAGTTCATTTTGTTCGGCAGTCAAAATCTCTCTATGCATATTTTTTAAAATACAAATCAAAATAATTGATGATTTCCGGACGATAATTAGTCCGTCCCACTTTTGACTTTTTGGATTTTTCCTTAAAAATTTTTGCTACTTTCTTCATGCCCAAAATCTTAATTATTTTCTGCGTATCATCCCAATCGCCATAATTCAAAACCGCCTCCACCGCGGCTTCCGGAGAGACATTGCTTTTGTCTTTCACATACCACAACAAGTATGGTTTTGACTTTAAAAAACTTGCTACTGTCATATAATTGCCTCTTAATAACTGCATCAATTATACCATATTTTGAACTAAAAAGCAATGGGTTATTGACTGTAAATTACATAAATGCTACAATATAATTAGATAAGTTAACTTATTAATTCGCTCTGATGGACATCGGGGCACACAAACACTATGAACAAAGCACAATTGGCGCAAGCCATTGCCGAGAAAGTCGGCTTAACGAAAAAGGACGGCGAAGCAGTAGTCGCGGCCTTTACAGAACTTGTCACCACCACAATCAGCGGCGGCGGTGAAGTGAACATCGCTGGCTTTGGCGCTTTTAGCGCGAAGAACCGCGCCGGACGCGTTGGCGTCAACCCGCAAAAACCAACAGAGAAGATTCAGATCCCAGCTGTCACAGTGCCAAAATTCAAAGCAGGGAAGGCGCTCAAAGACGCGTTGAAGTTGAAGAAATAACATTGATTACACTGATTTTAATAGATTACACAGAAAAAATCCGCCAAGTGGCGGATTTGTTTTAAATTCTTAACAAAAAACTACAAGTATGGTATAATTAAAATAGCTGGTGGAAGAAGTCAAGAACTAGCTGCATTTGTTGTCCTTCCTTTGAAGGATCTGACGCCAAGAGCGCAACGCAGCTCCACCAGTCGCGCATGAAGCGAGCTTTACTCGCTGACAGTCGGACTCCTAAAGTCG
>CAYSQU010000017.1:0-1093 GCA_964433365.1 uncultured Gammaproteobacteria bacterium | reverse complement strand
GGTAGGAGGCCAAACTCGGCTTAGCGCGTGAACCGACATGTTCTTTTTTCGGTATGGATTTTGTCCACTTTTTTCAAGGACAACCGAAAAGCGGCCCAAGCGGCCCATCAAGTAGTACGGGGTGTATCAAATCCAGCACACCCTCTCATCCCCCATTATGATGAACATATCAAATAAACAACGAGCTCCAAGAAACCAAACCATTACGCTAAACAACAGTGAAATCGCTGAGCTTAAAAAGCGCTATATTAAAAATGTATGATTCAAAAATTAAGTTTTCCAAATGCGGCTCATGAAATATTAAAACAAACAAATGAAGCGCTGTCTTCAGTTGAATTGGTTGATATCGCACTATCAAAGGGTTTAATTGAAACAAAAGGGAAAACACCGGAAGCAACTATGTGGTCAGCACTCTACCTAGAAGGCCAGAGAAAAGGAAATAAATCAAGATTTCTTTTGATAGGTAAAGACAAATGGGCATTATCAGAGTGGGGTAAAGAAATAATCCAAGTAGAGATTGAAAAATATAACAAAGACACCAAAGAAATCCAGTTAAAAATTCAAAAAACTATTGTTGGTGATCCATTAAATTTTGATGGTTTACAGTACTCTCCAATAAATGAACAGGGTGTCGTTTTTCTTTTTGGGAAATTACACAAGGAGTTGGGCATAATCGTAGAAGCTATTCAAACAGGTTTTCCAGATGCAAAGGGTCGTAAAAAAGTTCGGACAGGATGGCAAGAAATCGCGATTGAGTTTGAATATCGTAGTTCTAATTTTCGTTCGCATAAACATTCAGTACAACATTGTGATACAATTGTTTGTTGGCTTCACGATTGGAATGAGTGTCCAATAGAAGTGATTGAACTTAAATCAATTATTGAAAACAAAATAAAAAATGGTCACTAGTATTTTTTTTGAAGACAATCGCAGAAATATAATTGAGAAGAGAATTAAGAATTTACTTAATAACGGTTTTGACATCTCAAAAATTGAACGGCCGTGGGAAATCGGCAATTTTTTTGCTAATAATTTTGACAAAATAATGGGTGATTTAATAAAGGATTATTCGTCATCATTCGCGCGACGCGCG
>CAYSQU010000016.1:0-9812 GCA_964433365.1 uncultured Gammaproteobacteria bacterium | reverse complement strand
ATTTTTTAAATTATTTAATAAAAATTGGCCACACCCATATTCTATCCCAAACCACCCCAAAACACAATACCCATTTTTTACAAACTAAAAACCACCATTTTGGGTGATTTTCAGCGTGGAGCCAAGGGGTATTGAACCCCTCTATCCGAATGTCGAGTACGGACACTCCTCACCTTGAGGTGGCCCCCGGGCTCCATGCCCGACATTATACAGTATTTTTATAAAAAAAGAAAGACCGAGAATAAATCTCGGACTTTCAGGGTTTCAACAGAATCCGTACTCGACAAATATATTATAGCACATCTATGCCTTTTGTCAATAGCTATTATCCACAGTGTCGGACTTACTATCGGGCGTCCCTAACGGGACTGCGGGTTTGTTGGTTCGGATATAGCGTAGTTGATATGCGTAGTTTTGATCTTTTCTTTATCCACAGAAGGTAGCTTTAACTGTGCAACAGTACAGGCCTTGACTTTAATTCGCGTAAAATATATAATTCTCTCATCACTTATTAACAAAAAACTATGTCAAATTGTTCAATAGAGCGTTTGGTGAAGCTGGCGCAGAAGACAGGAGGAAAATTAATTGTGCATAATCCGCTGGAAGACCACGACGTGGTGATTTTGGACGTTGATGAATATGAAAAATTGGTCTTAGGCGAAAATGAGTTTGAGATATCTCGTTCAGATGTTCGTGAAATGTCCGAGGGAGAACTTTTGAATCAAATCAATCGCGACATCGCTACTTGGCGCGCGAATAAGGAGCAGGAAGAAAAGTGGGAGCAAGAAATGATGTTGGATGAAGAGATTGAAAGCGAGGAATCGCACGGTCCTTTTTCCGAGCGTGATTATCATCCAGCTGACTGGCACAGTGTCAGCCATGTGATAAGTAAAAAATACGCTTCGCTCAAGAGCGAGGATGAATTGGATTTTCTTGATGATGATGAGAGTGAAGAAATAAAAATTGATGATATTCCAAATTTTGGCCCGTCTCTAAATGAGAATGAGAATGAGATTGAGAGTGAAATTGAAAAAGTTGAAAAAGTTGAAGAGATTGAAAAAAAAGATGAGGAACCAACGTCAGTGCCGTTTAGACCGATGGGGGTTGATATTGCTTGGCAGGAAGAGCCGTTGGCGAGCGATGAGCCCGTATTCTACGAAGAACCGGTGTGAGTGAGTTATAAAGTTATAAAGTTTGTAAAGTTCATAAAGTAGAGACGTAAAATTTTGCGTCTCTTTTTGTCCACAATGTCACCCCTTGACTTATTTTAGCAAGTAATATATAATGACAACGAATTAAACGTCCCGACTTAGTCGGGATGTAGAGTTAAATTATTTTATTTAATCAAATACCGCTGGGAAACAAATCTATTCCGGCCAATCCGGAGTTAGTGCGGTCTTTTAACACGTATGGCAGAATTTCAACGTACAAAGCCACACGTTAACGTAGGTACCATTGGCCACGTAGACCATGGTAAAACAACCTTGACAGCCGCCATTTTAAAGGTAGTAGCCGCTCATGGTTTAATCGCCCAAAACAAGGGTGTAGATGACCTGGACAAAGCGCCAGAGTCAAAAGCGCGTGGTATTACAATTTCCACGGCGCATGTAGAATATGAGACAGCCGCTCGCCATTACGCGCATGTGGATTGCCCTGGTCATGCCGATTATATCAAGAACATGATTACCGGCGCCGCGCAAATGGATGGCGCGATTTTGGTTGTGTCAGCCGCTGATGGCCCAATGCCTCAGACACGCGAACACATCTTGCTTGCTCGTCAGGTAGGCGTGCCTCATATTGTCGTTTTCTTGAACAAGGTTGATCAAGTTACAGATCCTGAGTTAATTGATTTGGTTGAAGCCGAAATTCGCGATTTATTGAAAAAATACGAATTTCCAGGGGATATAACCCCAATTATCCGCGGTTCCGCTTTGAAGGCGTTAGAGAACCCAACTGACGAGGCCGCCTCAAAACCAGTAATGGATCTCTTGAATACTTTGGATTCATTTATTCCAGAACCGGTTCGCGCTTTGGATAAGCCGTTTTTGATGCCAATTGAAGATGTGTTCTCAATTGAAGGCCGCGGCACAGTCGTGACCGGAAGAATTGAGCGCGGTATCGTAAAGATTGGCGATGAAATTTCCATCATTGGTTTGAAAGATACGCAAAAGACAACTGTAACTGGCGTTGAGATGTTCAACAAGTCGCTCCAGCAAGGTCAAGCAGGCGATAACGCGGGCATCTTGCTCCGCGGCACAAAGAAGGATGATGTGGAGCGCGGTATGGTTTTGGCCAAGACGGGTTCTATTACCCCCCACACTGAATTTGAAGCCAAGGTGTATTGCTTAACAAAAGAAGAAGGCGGACGCCACAAACCATTTTTCAAGGGTTACAAACCGCAGTTCTATATCAGAACTACTGATGTGACCGGCGAGGTTGCTTTGCCAGAAGGCGCGGAAATGGTTATGCCGGGCGATACCGTTGAGTTAAAGATTAAACTAATCACTCCTGTTGCCATGGAAGAACAAATGCGCTTTGCTATCCGCGAAGGCGGCCGCACTATCGGCGCTGGCGCTGTAACTAAAATTATTAACTAAGTAAAAAAGTAAAGGATCTCCGAAAGGGGATCCTTTACTCGTTCTTTCCAAACATTATGACTGAATCCACCACAAAAAAAGTCAGAGTCAAAAAAGCAGAAACAAAAACAATTGTCGTGAAGGCGCGCGTTGAACAACCGGAAAAAAAAGACGAACCAGTCCAGCAGAAAATCCGAGTGAAGATTTTCGCGTACGACAATAAAATAATTGATAAGGCCGCGAAGACCATTATAGACACAGCGGAGCGCAATGGCGCGCAAGTAATCGGGCCGGTGCCGTTGCCGACTGACACAAAAAAATTCAGCGTCGGCCGTTCAACTTTCGTGCACAAAACAGCGTCAGAGCAGTATGAAATGCGCACGCATAAACGTTTGTTGGACATTATAAATCCGTCTCCGCGCGCCATTGACGCGTTGATGAATTTGAATTTGCCAAGCGGGGTGGATGTGGAGATAAAAATGCAATAAAGAGGGGCTTGACAAGATTTTAGATTTAGTATAAAATACTGCCAATAGAGCTATTTTTTTTTATATTATGAAGTTCATATTGGGGAAAAAGATAGAAATGACACAAGTATTCCGTCCAGATGGCACGGTAGTTCCAGTTACGCGCGTAATAGCAGGACCATGCGTCGTCACGCAAGTAAAAACAAAGGATAAAGACGGAACAGAGGCGGTGCAATTAGGTTTTGACACCAGGAAAAAGTTTAGAATGAATAAGCCGGAAGCCGGTCATTTGAAAGATATAAAAATTAGCGATGATGATACTGCGACAGTTAAGTTTTTACGCGATTTTACGGTTGAAAATCATGGTTTAAAAAATGGCGATGTAATCAACGCGCAGACATTCGCGATTGGAGATAAGGTCACAGTGGTTGGCACGTCAAAAGGCCGTGGATTTCAAGGTGTTGTTAAGAGACATGGTTTTCATGGCCAAGGCCAAACGCATGGCGTTAAAGATCAAACCCGCATGCCCGGTTCAATCGGAGCCGGCGGCGTGCAGAGGGTTTTCAAAGGCATGAGAATGGGCGGACATATGGGCGATGCCAGAGTGTCGGTTAAAAATTTGGAAATTGTTGAAGTGCGTCCAGAGCAAAACGAACTTTTGATAAAAGGCGCGGTGCCTGGAGCGCGCGGAGGGCTTTTGATGATTCACAATTAAAATTTATGGCGCAAGTTAAATTGTACAACCAAAAAGGCGAAGCAATTGGAAATTTGGAATTAAACAAAGATATTTTTGAAGTTGCCGCGAAGCAGTCGGTTGTGCATCAGGTTTATAACGCTTTGATGGCTAACGCGCGCGAACCATGGGCTGATACAAAAGGAAAAGGCGAGGTGCGCGGCGGAGGCAAGAAGCCATGGAAGCAAAAAGGCACTGGCCGAGCGCGACATGGCTCAATTCGTTCCCCAATTTGGAAGGGCGGTGGCGTGATTTTTGGCCCAAAGACCGAACGCAACTACAAACAAAAGATTAATAAAAAAATGAATCAATTGGCGGTTGAAATGTGTTTGTCAGATAAAGTTAAGAATGAAAAATTCGTTGTTTTGGAGGATTTCGCGCCTACTGGTAAAACAAAAGAGATGTTCATTCTGCGCAAGGCGCTGCCTGGGGCCGGACGAAAGACACTGTGGTTGTTGCCGGAAAAAAATGTTAAAATGAAACAGTCATTGCGCGGATTGGCGACAGTTGATATTGGACAGGCCAAGGATTTGAATGTGATTGATTTGTTGAAACACCAGTATATTATTGTGACGAAAAAGGGCGTGGAAATTTTAGAAAAACGATTATCCAAACCACAATTAAAAATTGAAAATTAAAAATTGAAAATTACACAAGTTATGACGGGCTTATTTGATAGAATCAAGAAAAGGGCGGGAATAAAGGGCCAAGCAGACGCGAAGTCAGCCGAGGTTGAATTTGGGCCGGTTAAGGAAAATGAAGTAAAGCCGAAAAAAGCCGTAGAGACGCAAAATCTTGCGTCTGTACAGAAAATAGAGAAGAAAATTTTTAATAACGCGTACCGTATTTTGATTAAGCCGGTTGTGTCGGAAAAGGCCAGCATAGCCGAGAGTTTGAATGGGTATACTTTTAAGGTGGCCAAAGACGCGTCTAAAAAGCATATCAAAGAAGCGGTTGAACAGATTTACGGAGTAAAACCGGAAAAAGTAAGAATTATAAACGTTGAAGGCAAGGAATTGCGCGTGAAGACAGGCAAGGCGCGCAGAGGCGATTGGAAAAAAGCGATTGTCACATTGCTAAAAGGGCAGTCAATAGATATACATGAGGGTGTATAATAATGTACGAAATACGAAAGCTACGAAATTACGAAATGTAATAATGTATGGGAATTAAATTATACAAACCAACCACGCCGGGAAGACGCGGAGCAAGCGTTCAGGATTTTTCTGATACCACAAGACAAGAACCGGAAAAGTCCTTAACATTTGTAATACAGCCAAAATCAGGCCGCAATAACACGGGCAGAATCACAGTGCGCCATCAGGGCGGAGGCGTGAAGCGATTGTATCGCATGGTTGATTTCAAACAACAAAAATTTGACGTGCCGGCTACTATTAAGGAAATTGAGTATGATCCAAATCGCGGGGCGCGTATTATATTGGTTGAATATACTGACGGAAAAAAGTCATACTGGCTTGCTCCGCAGGGAATTAAGGTTGGAGACAAATTGATGTCCAGCCAGAAAAAAATTGAGGGTAGCGTTGGCAATCGCATGCCGCTTGAATATATCCCCGTTGGTTTATTTGTTTATAATGTTGAATTGACATCAGGCAAGGGCGGACAAATAGTTCGCGGCGCCGGAAACAGCGCGCAGTTTATGGTGATTGAGGGTGATTACGCGCAACTGAAATTGCCGTCAGGCGAAATGCGATTAGTTAAGAAAAATTGTTTAGCTTCAATCGGCGTTGTAAGCAATCCAGATTACCGTTTGGTGCGCTTGGGCAAGGCCGGACGCAAGAGAAAACAGGGCTGGAGGCCGCATGTTGAAGGCAAGAATATGAACCCAGTTGATCACAGACATGGCGGTGGCGAAGGTCACTCTCCAATTGGTTTGCGCGGCGGCCCGGTTACGCCTTGGGGCAAGAAAGCAATGGGTGTTAAAACAAGAGACAAAGGAAAGTGGAGCAACAAATTTATTGTTCAACGACGCAATAAGAAAAAAGCTTAAAATATGTCAAGAAGTTTGAAAAAAGGGCATTTTATAGACGAGCGATTGCTGGGCAAAGTCCGCAAGGCAAAAGCCGTCGGTGGCCATCAAGCAATAAAAACATGGAGCCGCGCATGCACAATTACGCCGGAAATGGTTGGCGTTACTTTTGCTGTTCATAATGGAAAAAATTTTATCAGTGTTTTTGTTGATGAAAATATGGTCGGCCATCGTTTGGGTGAATTTTCTCCAACGCGCAAGTTTGTGGTGCATGGCGGCAAGATGGCCAAGGATCAAGCGACAGAGGCAATCGCGAAATCAGCGGCTCCAGCCGCGGCCGCGACAACTCCGGCAGCCGCGCCAAAAGCAGATAAAAAGTAATTAATTATATGGCAAAAACGACAGTTACGGCAAAATTGAGCTATTTGAGAATGTCCCCGCGCAAGGTGCGCTTGGTGGCTAATTTGCTTTCCGGAATGCCTGCTGAAAAAGCGATTATTCAGTTAGAGAACATGACAAAGATTTCTGCGGGTCCAATGTTAAAATTGTTGCGTTCCGCGATTGCCAATGCCAAGCATAATTATGAAATGAAAGAAGAAGGATTAATGGTCACAAAAATTATTGTAAATGACGGACCAATTTTGCGCCGCTGGATGCCTCGCGCCATGGGACGCGCCACCCCGATCAGAAAACGCAGTTCGCATATTGAAATCACCCTTGAAGGTGACGCCCCAGAGAAAAAAAAGAATTCCGCAATTGAAAATTAAAAATTATAAATTGGAAATTACGTCTATGGGACACAAGGTACATCCAACAATTTTTAGAATGCAGGTGATATACACATGGGATTCACGCTGGTTTGGCAAAAAAAACTATAAGAAATTGATAGAGCAGGATATTTTAATCCGCGAATTTTTACAAAAGAAGTTCAAAGAAGCTCAAATTGACGCAATTAGCGTTGAACGAACGCCAAAGGCGCTCGCGATTACCATTTTGGCCGCCAAACCCGGCTTTATAATCGGCCGAGGCGGACAGGCATTGGATGGATTGCGCAAAGAAATTGAAAGAAAATTTTTACAAATGTCCACGCGAGTGAAATTAAATATCCGCGAAGTGCGCTCTCCTGGTTTGTCGGCGCAGGTGATCGCGCAGGGCATGGTAGGTGAAATTGAAAGGCGTATACCATTTCGCAGAGTAATGAAGCAGACAATTGAGCGGATTATGAAAGCTGGCGCCAAAGGCGTAAAAGTCGCGATGTCCGGTCGTTTGAACGGCGTGGAAATCGCCCGCAGAGAGAAATTAGCAGCTGGCACAGTGCCACTTTTGACCTTGCGTTCCGATGTTGATTACGCGTTCCTTGAGGCGCACACTATCTATGGCAAAATAGGCATTAAGGTCTGGGTCTGCCATGGCAAAGTGTTTGGCAGAAAAGACAAATTCGCGGAACAGGAGACGGAAGAGAAAAAGGAAACTCCTAAATTAAAAATTAGAAATTAAAAATTAGAAATTTGGTTGGGTATGTTGTTACCAAAAAGAGTAAAACACAGAAAATGGCATAAGCCGCGCCATCGCGCGACTGGGATTGCAAGCCGCAACAAGACCTTGGCTTTTGGCACCTTTGGTTTGATGACTGAGGACTATAGCTGGGTAACCTCCAGACAGTTAGAAGCCGCGCGCCGTGTTTTGACTCGTTATGTCCGCCGCGGTGGAAAGATTTGGACTCGTATTTTTCCAGATAGACCTGTTACAAAAAAAGGTAATGAGGTTCCGATGGGCGGCGGCAAGGGCTCTCCAGATCATTATGTGGCAACTGTAAAACCCGGCACTGTTTTATTTGAAATGGAAGGCGTGACAGAAGAAGAAGCGCGCAAGGCCCTTATTTTAGCCGGGCATAAATTACCTGTGCATGGGAAATTTATTAAAAAGAACTAAATATGGAAACCAGTGATTTGAAAAATAAGAATGAAAAGGACTTACAAGAACTTTTGGCGCAAAAGCGCGATTTGTTGCGAGAACTCCGATTTAAAGTAAGTGAAAAACAACAGAAAGACGTGCGTGAAATTCGCGAGGTAAAAAAAGACATCGCGCGCGTATTGACTTTTTTGCGAGCGAATAAAGCGAATAAGAAATAATTATTATGTTAGCAACGCAAAACAAAATTAAGAGGCAGTTTATCGGCGAGGTTATAGCGTCGGCGCACAAGACCGCGTCAGTTAAGGTTGACATAATGAAAAAAGATCCGAAATACGACAAGCCCCGCGTTATAAGCAAAAAATATCCAACTCATGATGAGGCCGGAATCGCCAAAGTCGGGGACAAGGTTTTGTTGGAAGAGTGCAGGCCATTAAGCCACACCAAAAGATGGCGTTTAGTGAAAGTACTATAATAATATGCTACAACATCGTTCAATGGTGCATGTCGCGGATAATACAGGAGCCAAAAAGCTCATGTGTATTAGGGTGCACGGCGGTTATCAAAAAAGATACGCGCGCATTGGCGATATTATTACTTGTTCTGTCAAAGAAGCGGCTCCGCATGGTTTGATAAAGAAATCAGAAGTTGTTAAAGCCGTGATTATACGTCAGCGCAAGGAAACCAGACGAAAAGACGGCTCTTATGTCCGCTTTGATGATAATGCCGCGGTGATTGTTGACCCAAAAACAAAAGAACCAAAAGGAACGCGTATTTTTGGGCCTGTTGCCCGCGAATTGCGCGCCATGGGGTTCCAGAAGATTATTTCGTTGGCGCCAGAAGTACTATAATGCCAATATACTAATGAATACTAATGCAACGAATAGCGCCATTAGTAGCATTAGCATAAATTCGTAGATTAGTATTATATTCATATGAAGATAAAGATAGGCGACAAAGTAAAAATTTTGAAGGGTAAAGACGCGGGAAAGACCG
Source organism: uncultured Gammaproteobacteria bacterium (assembly GCA_964433365.1). Taxonomy (GTDB): domain Bacteria; phylum Patescibacteriota; class Patescibacteriia; order Magasanikbacterales; family UBA922; genus CAYSQU01. The sequence continues at coordinate 1,142 of CAYSQU010000016.1, read as the reverse complement.
GCAAGGTTGTTCAGGTTTTGACAGGGAAGTACGTGGTGGTGGAAGGCGCTAATATTTTGAAAAAACACATGCGCGCGCGCAAGCAGGGAGAAAAGGGACAAATAATTGAATTGCCGGCTCCGATCCGAGTCGGAAACGTTATGTTGATTGATCCAAAGTCAGGAAAACCCACAAGAGTTGGATTTAAACAAGAAGGCAATGAGAAAAAGAGAGTGGCAAAAGTGAGCGGAGAATTTATAGAGTAAAGCATTGATTACACAGATTAAAAATAGATTTCACGGATAATCAGTGTAATCCAAAAAAATCAGTTTAAATCAATGTTTATGGATTCAAGATTGCATGAAAAATTTGTTAAAGAAATCGCGCCAGCGTTGAAAGAACAGCTGGGTCTTGTGAACGTTATGCAGGTGCCGCGTTTAAAAAAAGTTGTGGTCAACGTTGGTTATGGCCGCAATGCCAAAGAAAAGCCGTTTATAGACAATGTTGAGAACACACTGAAGACAATCACCGGCCAGAAACCAATGCATAACAAATCCACAAAATCAATTTCAAACTTTAAGATCCGAGAGGGCATGCCGATTGGCGCGTCAGTCACGTTGCGTGGCAAAAAGATGTATGATTTTGTTGATAAATTGGTGAGCATGACATTGCCGCGCGTTAGGGATTTCCGCGGTGTTTCCAGAAAAAGTTTTGATAAGCAGGGCAATTACACTTTGGGCTTTAAAGAGCACTTGGCTTTTCCAGAAATAAAGACAGACGCGATGGATAAAATCCATGGTTTGCAAGTAATTATCAATACCTCGGCCAAGGATATAAAAGGCGGACTGGCTTTGCTTGAAAAATTGGGTTTTCCATTTCAAAAAGATAAAGATAAAGAAAAGAAACAATAAATATGGCTACTGAATCGCAAATCGCCAAATCAAATCGCAAACCAAAATTTACAACCCGCAAAGTGAATCGCTGTTGGAGATGCGGACGTACGCGCAGTTTTCTTAGGTTTTTCGGATTGTGCCGCATTTGTTTTCGCGAGTACGCCAACGCGGGAAAGTTGCCTGGTGTCAGGAAGTCCAGCTGGTAACTACTGATATACAGATAATCCGGATTTACAGATATCGTATCCGTCAATCTGAATTATCTGGATA
>CAYSQU010000015.1:0-10705 GCA_964433365.1 uncultured Gammaproteobacteria bacterium | reverse complement strand
TATCCGTCGCAGAACACGCACAAAGAATTTCATATTGGACATTTGCGTAATGTTTGCATTGGCAATACGTTGGCGCAATTGTATAAAAAAAGCGGGTACAAAATCGTGCCGGTTAATTACATCAATGATTTTGGCGCGCATGTGGTGAAATGTTTGTGGTGGATCATGCGAAAAGGCAGAGACGCATTGCAATGCGTCTGTACAGAGAATCGTCAACGATGGCTCGGTGAGATGTACGCTGAGGCGAGCAATTATATTAAAGAACACACGGTAGAGACGCAAAATCTTGCGTCTCTACAAATAAAATCCGAATTAGACGAGTTGCAAAAAAAATTGGAGAAAAAAGACCACGAGACGATGAAATTATTTAAAGAAACAAGAAAATGGAGTTTAGATGGTTTTAAAAAAATTGATAAAGAACTTGGTTTGAAATACAAAGAGATATTTTTGGAAAGCGATGTAAAAGATGGCGGACAGAAAATCGTTGATGAGTTGCTCGCTAAAAAAATAGCGCAAGTCGGCGAACGCGGGGCGATTATTATTGATCTAACTCAATGTGGTTTGGATATCGCGTTGATTCGCAAAAGCACTGGCGCTGGCGTTTATTTAACCAGCGATTTTGGTTTGGCAATTAAAAAGTTCAAAAAATATAAAGTTGACGAGAGTATCAATATCACCGGGTCAGAACAGGATTTTTATTTTAAACAATTATTTAAGGTTTTGGAGTTGTATGGTTTTAAGCACAAAATGTCGCACATTGGCTATGGATTGGTAAATTTGCCAAGTGGCAAGATGTCCTCTCGCGCCGGTAATGTGATTTTGTATGACGACTTGCGCGATGAGGTTTTCGCGCGCATGCTCGCCGAAGCACAAACCCGCCACACCGACTGGTCAAAAAAGAAAATGGAGAAAACAGCTTTGGTTTTGACAATGGCGATTTTGAAATTCACAATGCAAAAACACGAGGCCAACAAAGTTATTACGTTTGATTTGAAAGAGGCAGTGAGTTTTGAGGGTTTTAGCGCGCCATATTTGCTTTATGTCGTGGCGAGGATTAATAGTTTGTTGCGAAAGTCAAAAGTTCATAAAGTTTGTAAAGTTCATAAAGTTTTGGCGAAATTGGCGACCAGCGAGGAGAAAAAATTGTTAATGTTAATTGGTGAGTATGGCGAGGTTGTAAAAAAAGCGATGGAAAACAAAAATCCATCTGTAATAGCGAAATACTGTTTTGACTTGGCGCAGGCGTTTAATGATTTTTATAACAAACATTCTGTTTTGAGCGCGGAAAATAGTGATTTGGTGAAAGCGCGGCTGGCGCTTTGTGGCGCGGTAAAAAAAGTGTTAGTTGACGCGCTGGGGTTGTTGACGATTGATGTGGTTGAAGAGATGTAGGGTGGTGGAGTGAGGGCGAAAGCCCTTTCGGGCTTACTCCACCGAAATGTGCTATAATATAACTATATGGAAAAGGGGGTATTTGAGTTGATATTGGACGCCAATAGAGGCGAGTCCTATGATTTGCGGAAAGCGTGGGCCACTCCGTCTAATTTTGCTTTGCCTGAAAAATGGGCTGAAGAGCATCAGGAAGGCCAGCTGGCAGTTGATGTCGCTGACACTGAAAAAGAGCTTGTGATTGTTTCCACAATGGCAGGCGCGCTCACTGACAAAATTGAGGTCTATATTTACAATGATTTATTGACCATTCGCGGTGTTAGAGCCACGCCTTTGGAAGGCGCGTTGGATTATTTTCATCAAGAATGTTATTGGGGAAAGTTTTCACGCACCATTGTTTTACCAACAGAAGTTAAAGCCGACCAATCAATGGCTGAATACAAAAATGGCGTTTTGATTATCCGAGTGCCAAAACAACGAGTGGACGCGAAAGTTCCTGTGATGATAGTTGATGATTAGGTTTATTAAGTTTTGGTTTATGTGGGAGAAAGTAAAAACATTTGAAGAAAAAATAGAGACGGCGTTTAAGATGCGCCGTCTTTGGCTTTTTTTTGTTTCAATTTTTATTGCATCGTTATTATTAGTCGGTGGATTTTGCGGACTTGGATATTATTATCACAACCATGTTTTGCCTGGCATATATATTGGCGATGTGCCGGTTGGCGGTATGTCACGCGCCGGCTTGACGGACTACCTGGAAACAATGAATGATAAAATGATGAATGAGGGTTTGCAATTTGAATATGATGTTGGTGGAGAAAACAAATCGATAGTGATTTATCCCGTGCTTATGTCTGGGTCTGAAGCCGTTGAGTTGGTGCGGACTGACGTGGAGACCGGAGTAAATAATGTTTTGTCTTTTGGCAAGAGTGGAAATTGGTGGCTGGCTGGTTTTGAAGCCATCAAGTCCTATGTTGCGTCAAAGAGCGTGTCTTTGTCTGGTGTTTCCATTAATATCCAACGTTTGATGAGTGTGTTGGCAGAGAAGTTATCTGTCTATGAGACGCCGTCAGTGAACGCCTCATTTATGATCTCTTCGCTGGAGCCAATGGAGTACAAAATCACGCCGTCAGCGCCGGGCCGGCTTTATGATTTAAGCGGAGTGCCTGATAAGATAACATATTTTTGGTCCCGTTTAGAGCCGGTGAAAATAGCGGTTAAACTTCGCGAACGAAGTCCTGTAATTACCGAGGCCGACGTGGAAAGCGTGGCTGATAAATTGGAACAAGTATTTTTGGCGGATGAAATTTTATTGACTTTTACAAATCCTTACACTGCCGCGGAATATAAATGGACAATCGGCGCGGACAAATTAAAGGCCTGGCTGGAAGCGCAGCGCACGCCAAAAAATAAAACCGTTTTTGGTTTGAAAAAGGAAAAAGTGATGGTGTTTTTAGAAGAAAAAGTCGCTCCGCTTGTTGTTGAAGAAGCTGTTGATGCCAAATTTAAAATGGACGAGAATGGCAAGATAATGGAATTTCAGGGTTCTCATCAGGGCGCTAAATTAGATAAGGACAAAACATATCAAGCAATTAATGATGTTGTTTGGGGCCGAACTTTGTATGATAGCGGCGCGCCAAATTCAGTCGCTCTGCAAGTGGAAATTGTTGAGCCGGCCATTAAGACAGCTGATGTGAATAACCTTGGCATTGGCGAGGTGCTGGGCGTTGGTGTTTCTGATTATTCGCGCAGTCCAACCAATCGCGTTCGCAATATTACCAACGCTGTGAAAAAATTGAATGGTATTTTAATCAAGCCAGGCGAAGAATTTTCCACTCTTAAACATACTGGTCCGTTCACATACGCGGGCGGATATTTTCCGGAGTTAGTGATAAAGGGTGATGAGGTTAAGCCGGAGATTGGCGGTGGTTTATGCCAAATCGGCACAACGCTTTTTCGCATGGCCATGAATTCGGGAATGAAAATCACCAATCGCCGCAACCACTCATTAGTTGTGTTTCACTATAATGATCCTGTCAACGGAAACCCCGGAACTGACGCGACTGTGTACGATCCCGCGCCGGATTTTAAGTTTTTGAATGATACTGGTAATTATGTGTTAATTCAAACATATATGGATAAAGCAAAGCAGGATTTGATATTTACTTTGTGGGGAACGAAAGACGGACGGCAGGCATCATACTCTCATCCGATTGTTTCCAAATGGTATTCTGTTGGCGAACCAAAAGATATTGAGACAGATAAATTGAAACCGGGCGAGAAGAATTGTCAGAGCGCTTTTGCGGGCGCTGACGCGTCATTTGTTTATACCCGCGTTATGCCAGATGGCACAGAAGAGAAGATAACTTTTGCCAGCCACTATCGGTCATTGCCTAAAATTTGCCTTATTGGCGTTGAAAAACCCAAAGAGGGCGAAACGGTGCTGGTCCCTCCAGTTACCGAAGAGATTGTCGGTCCGATTGAGGGGTGATTTTGGCTTTGTTGAGCCAAAAACATAAAGTTATACACAATTAGCCCTTGACAAAGGGTCTTTTTTGTGATATACTATTTAGTTCGTTGAAAAATTTGAAAAACCCAGCGACTCTGGGATCAAGACAAGACAATGGGCTTTGGGTATAGAGTTGGCTTATATTTAATCCGAAGTATAAGTTTCTCTGTATCCACGACAAGCATGGGGGTGTGTAATAGGCTAAAGCAGGCCACGGCTCGCTATTGACCTAAGACACACCTTCTTGGATACAGTATAGGGAGGAGGAATCCTCCCACAAAAAAATACACCCCGATTCGGCACCTGCTGGACGGGGTGTTTTAGTATACATTGATTACACTGATTAAAAAAAGATTACACAGATTTGTTTCCGTGTAATCCTATAAAATCCGTGTAATCAATGCCTTACTTCTCTATTACTTTATCTATGATACCGTATTTGACTGCCTCTTCCGCGCTCATGAAGTAGTCGCGGTCAGAGTCCTTTTCAACTGTCTCCAAGTCCTTGCCGGTGTGTTTGGACAGTAGGTGATTAAGGCGGTCTTTGATTTTAAGAATATGCTCGGCGTGGATTTTGATGTCAGTTGCTTGTCCTTGTGTTCCGCCCATAATTTGGTGGATCATCACTTCGCTGTTTGGCAGACAAAAACGTTTGCCTTTTGTGCCGGCGGCGAGTAACACAGAAGCCATGCTGGCGGCAATGCCAATGCAGATAGTTGACACCTCCGGCTTCATATATTGCATTGTGTCATAAATCGCCAAGCCGGCTGTTACTGACCCGCCCGGTGAATTTATGTACAACTTTATTTCTTTTTCCGGGTCTTGATTTTCCAAAAATAACATTTGGGCTATTACAGTGTTGGCCACGCCGTCGTCTATTTCACTGCCCAAAAACACGATGCGGTCTTTAAGCAAACGGGAATAGATGTCATACGCGCGTTCGCCGTAAGACGTCTTTTCAATGACTGTGGGGATTAAATATTGCGAACGAATTTCCTCTTTCATATTTTTGTGGTTTTATTATTATACTGTTATATTACACTGTCTGGTTCATTTTTTCAACTTCCTCGCCAATTCTAACGAGCACGCTCTCAACCGTTCCTTCCATAGTAAAACCAGAGGCCTTTTTGTGTCCGCCGCCTCCGAGCGCTTTTGCCAAGGCGCCTACATCAAAGTTTTCTTTGGTTGTGCGCAAACTTGTTTTGATTTTTCCGTCCGCTGTTTCTTTGAGCAAAATAGCGGCGCTACCTTCGCCGACATTGTTCAAGAAATTAGCAATGCCGTCGGTCTCTTCTTCCGCGGCTTCGGTTTCTGCCAAATCAGCGCGTGTGATATTGGTGTGCACAAAGTCGTGTTTGTCGTGTTTGGTAAGTTTGGATAAAGCCACGCCCCAAAGTTTTAGAGTAGTAATAGATTTGTTTTTCAAAAACAATGACTTAATCATGTTAAAATTCGCTCCATAGTGAATCAGTTCGCTGGCGATTTTCAAAGACGCCTGATTGGTGGCGCCATTGGAAAAGTTATCAGTGTCAGTTATCAAGCCGGTTAAAAGCGAGACCGCGATTTTTTTATCAATGATTAAATTGTTGTGTTTGAAAAAATAATAGACAATTTCAGCTGTTGAAGACGCCTGGGGAACCACTAAATTTAAATTGCCAAAATTAGTGTTGGTGGGGTGATGGTCAATGTTAATTATTGTGGCCTCATTGAGTTTTTTCAAGTGTTCGCCAATGCCCGAACGTCTAAGGTCGCCAGTGTCCAAAATAATCACCAAATCAAAATCATAATTGCCCCAAGCAGATTTGTCAGTTTCAATTTTAACAATATGAGGCAAAGAAGTCACCTTATCAGTTACCTGCGTGGAGCAAAACAAAGTGAACGATTTATTCATCCGTTTTAGCAAATACGCGAACGCGCTCGCCGAACCCAAAGCATCGCCGTCTGGGTCTTGGTGAGGGATGATCATTATTCGTTCGGCCTTTTGTATGGCCTCATAAATTTTGGTAGAGATGTATTCGTGCATGTGTGTCAGTTAGAAAGTTTATAAAGTTCGTAAAGTTCATAAAGTACCAATAAAACCAACTTTATAACTTTTAACTTTATAAACTTTATGAACTGTACATTATATTATATCACGGGGAAGTTGTCAAGGGCGGATACATTTCCCTCCCCTTCACAAAGGGGAGGGTTAGGGAGAGGTCTGGTCAAATCTATCTTTGACAAATGACTCTGTTGCTTGTTCTCCAATCCGCCAGCTAGACCTCTCCCTCGCCCTCTCCTCTGAGGAGGCGAGGGAAAATTGAACATTCGGACTTGGTTTTTTTGTTGGAGAGTGATATAATTATAGACATCAATTCAAAGTATATATACTAATATACTAATAACGAATCAAATACTAATGCTATACAAATATGTCAGAAGGAGGGGAATTGATATACAAGGAGCTATCTTACAAATTAAACGGGATTTTGTTTGCCACCCACAATGAATTGGGGCCTTATGCACGGGAAAAGCAAATTGGCGATGTAATAGAAAGATTGCTTAAAGAAAATAGTGTGCCTTATCTGCGCGAATGTCCAATTGGAAACAGTGGCAACAAACTCGATTTTCTAATAGACAATAAAATAGTGCTTGAACTTAAAAGCGTGAGAGTTTTAACAAGGAGTGATTATGAACAGACACAGAGATATTTGCAAGCAACACAAATGAAACTCGGCATTTTAGTTAATTTTAGAAATCAATATCTCAAACCAATCAGAATAGTAAAAATAGACACACAATTTAAAGAAAACTTTATCAGCAAAAATTAGTATAGCATTAGTATAATTAGTACATTCGTATATTAGTATTTTTCATTCATGTTCCTCAAGAAATTAGAAATCCACGGTTTTAAGTCCTTCGCGCAGAAGGCGGTTTTGGATTTTGTGGAGCCAATTAACGGTCGCAACAGTATTACCGCGATTGTGGGGCCGAATGGGGCGGGCAAGAGCAACATCTCGGACGCAATCCGTTGGGTAATGGGGGAGCAATCACTCAAGACGCTTCGTGGCAAGAAAAGCGAGGACATAATATTCTCTGGTTCAGAAGGTAAGGGTCAGATGGGCTTGGCGAGTGTTTCAATGACTTTGGATAATAAAGACAATCGGGCGCCGATTGATTATGAAGAATTAGTGGTAACGCGCCGGTTGTATCGCAGTGGCGAAAGCGAGTATTTAATAAATGAAAATTCAGCGCGTCTACTGGACTTGCAGATATTATTAGCTCGGGCCCAGTTTGGGCAGGGATCATACAGCGTTATCGGCCAAGGCATGATTGATCGTTTGCTTTTGCAAACTCCGCAAGAGCGCAAGGACTTCTTTGATGAGGCCTCTGGCATTAAAGAATTTCAAATTAAACGCCACCAAGCGGCGTTGAAATTGCGCCACACTGATGAAAATATAAAACAAGCAGAAATGTTACTGCAAGAAGTGGAGCCGCGTCTTCGTGTTCTCTCACGACAAGTCAAAAAGTTGGAACGCCGTCAAGAAATAGAGTTGGATTTGCGCGAGATGCAAGAAAAATATTATGCCACGGCTTATCAGCAAGTCCAGACTCAGTTGGACGCGTTTAATCAAGAGCTCGCGAAAATAAATAAGGAGTATGGCGAGACCAGCCAACGTCTCACCACCATCCAAACCGAGTTAGCTAATTTAGCGCGCGGCGGTTCAAGACAAGATCAATTTAATGAATTGCAAAATAGTTTTCAAAATATTGTCAGAGAAAAAAATAATTTGGAACGGGAGCGCGCCGTTTTAATGGGCAAGTTGCAGTCAGAATATTCGCAAGCAGGCAAGCAGAATGTTGGTTGGTTGGAAGGCAAGATTGAGGAATTAAAAAGCGAGCAAGAACGTTTGCAAAAAGAGATGACAGGAGCGCAGATTAACGCGGATAAAATAAGCGTGGAGGCAGACAAGTGTGGAGGAAGAATGAAAGAGCTTATATTAGAACGGGCAGAAGCGAAAGTCAAGTTGTCTGGGCTGGAACAGCGGATCGCGCAGGTGAGAAATGAACAATCATTTTGGCAATATACTGGCCTAAAAGCCGTGCAAGCGATTTTGGAAGAGCGCCAACGCCTCGGCGCGATTTATGGCACTGTGGCCCAACTCGGCGAAGTGGAAGAAAAGTACCGAATGGCAATGGATGTGGCGGCTGGCTCATATTTATCCTCAATAGTTGTTGATAGCGATCGTGTCGCCCAAACATGCATTGAGTATCTGCGTACTCATCAACTTGGCGTGGCGACTTTTTTGCCATTAAACAAAATCAAGCCCCGTTTTACGTCAGTTGACGCGCAGGATTTGCTTAATCGCAAAGGAGTGGTTGGCTGGGCAGTGAATTTGGCGAAGTTTGAACGCAAATTCGCGGATATTTTTTCCTATGTTTTGGGCAACACGCTGATTGTGGAAAATTTGGACGCGGCGCGAGAAATTGGCGTTGGCCGTGTGCGCATGGTAACCTTGGACGGCGATGTGTTGGAAGTGTCCGGCAGTATGAAGGGTGGCTTTAGAAAAAATGAACGTCAGCGTCAGATTGGTTTTTCCAAAACAAGTTCTCCGCACATGGTTGAGTCATCTTTGACAGCTGAAGAAGAAAAATTAACATCATGGCAAAAGCGATTATCAGAAATTGAGATGGAATCAGTGCAAGCCGAAGAGGCGTGGCGTCGAGCGCAGACCGATTTGCAGGTCGCGATGGCAAAATTGGAAGTCGCGCGTACGCAAAAAAATGAAGTAGATAAAAATTTGGCGGGTTTTGAACAAGAACGAGCTCAGTGTTTTATGAGTTCGGATGACTTTTCCGCGAGTTTGAAAAAAGTAGCTGATGAAAAAATTGTTTTAGATAAAAAAATAGAGGAATTAGAAAAAAAGGCAAAATCAGCTGAAGAAAAAATGCAGGCATTTAACAGCGAGGAAGAAGCCAAGAAACAGCGCGTGTTTTCTTTGCAAACAACTATGCAAGACGAACAAAACAAATTAAATAAAATTGTTGAAACACGCAATGAAAAACAAGTGTCAGTCGCGAAATTAGACACAAAACAAGAGGACTTGGCAAATGAGGTCTACCAAGAAATGCGCGCCTCTCTCCGTTCAATCATTGAGCGTGGCATTACCTCGCTCCCAGCAGGAGAATTAGAAAAGACGCAGGAAGAAATTCAAAAATTAAAATATCAATTAAGTTTGATTGGCGGAATTGATGAAGAAGTCGTGAAAGAATACGAAGAAACAAAGACCCGTCACGAATCGCTCACCGCTCAACTCACTGACTTAAAAAAGGCATTGGAAGATATGGAGGGCCTGATTATTGAATTAGATGAATTAATGAAGAAAAAACGCGACAAAGCGTTTAAGGAAATTAAAAAAGAATTTTCTAGATATTTTGAATTATTGTTTGATGGCGGGAAGGCGAGTTTGGAAGAATTGTATGGCGACGCCGTAGAGACGCAAAATTTTGCGTCTCTACAAGATGATGCGTCTGAAGACGCGCCAGACGTAGAGACGCATTGCAATGCGTCTCGGAAGCAAATGTTGCTTGGCATTGATGTGATTGCGTGTCCGCCGGGGAAGAAAATTAAAAATATTCAGATGTTGTCTGGTGGCGAACGCACACTCACCTCCATTGCGCTGGTTTGCGCCATATTGCGCACCAATCCATCGCCATTTGTTGTTTTGGACGAGGTAGAGGCCGCATTGGATGAATCTAATACCTTGCGTTTCAACCGCATTTTACACGAGTTATCAGAACTCTCTCAATTCGTCCTTATCACCCACAACCGCGCCACAATGCACGCCGCCGATGCTTTGTACGGAGTCATGATGGGCGGCGATGGCACCAGTCATTTACTGAGCGTGAAGTTGGAGGACGCTGTGGGTGTTGACAAATAAATAAACAAATGTTACAATGTCCCTGCTCTCAATTCGTCACAAATTAAGTTAATTTATTTATGTTAATGCTACGATTACAGCGATTGGGCACGACAAAACGGCCGACATACCGTTTGATAGTGTCTGAAAAACGCAAAGACACGCAGGCCGGGTCATTGGAGATTTTGGGCGCCTATGAACCACAGTCCAAAGACAAAAAATTTAACGTCAAAGCAGACAGGGTGAAGTATTGGATCTCAGTCGGCGCGCAAACGTCAAATACGGTAAATAACCTGCTTATAAATAACAAGATTATTGAAGGCAAAAAAAGGAAGTCCGTTACTATCAGCAAAGAACGCAAAGAGAAGCTCTTGAAGAAAAAAGCAGTATAATATATAATGTTAAGTAAGAACTGAGTCGAACAGTTCGTTAAAAATTAGTCATTAAGCAACACAGATATGCAACAAGATCAGGAATTTTTGGAGTTCATAGTTAAGGCGATCGTCGGAAATCCAGGCGATGTGAAGGTCACACGCACGGTTGACGAACGCGGCGTTTTACTCACATTGGATGTGAGCGCCAACGATATCGGCTATGTGATTGGCAGACAGGGTCAGACCGCCCAGTCAATCCGCACTTTGCTCCGCATTGTCGGCGCGAAGAACAATGCCCGCGTTAATTTAAAAATTAACGAACCAGTTGGTGGAAAACGCTATGGAATGGCTCCACAGCAAGCAACCAGCGCGGTAAATACCAGCGAGGTTGATACCAGCGCAGTTGATAACTTGGATATATAATTCCAAACTCAAAAATCAAATTTCAAAACTCAAAATCCGTCTTTTGGCGGATTTTTTGTCGGGCTAGTGAGATTTGAACTCACGGCCTCATGCACCCCATGCATGCGCGC
>CAYSQU010000014.1:0-11474 GCA_964433365.1 uncultured Gammaproteobacteria bacterium | reverse complement strand
TCGCACCTCGTTTTTTCTTGATGATCTATATTATTATTCTTGGGGAGTGCACACACAGGCCAGAATTTTACACACAGTATTTTTGGGTTATTTCTTTTTGGGTACTGGTTTATTTTTTTACAATGTCTGGACATATTACAGAAAAACGGTTGATAAAATTATTAAACTGCAATCAGTGTATGTATTTTTAGCATTTGCGATTGTGATTTTTGTCGGTGGTTCGGCATATTTATTTGCTTACGGAATTGACACAAGGTTTCCATTCGCGTATATTACTGGTTTGGTTTTCCCCATTTTGCTTTTTTACGCGGTTAGCCGGCATCAGTTGCTTGGCGTTAAGATAGTCGCCACGGAAGTGTTGGTTGGGTTGACTGAATTTTTGGTTGTATTGCAGTTATTTTTTTCCAAGTCGGCATGGGAAATTTTTGTGCGAGTTGTATTTGCTGTCGTGGTGGCTTTGGTCGGAGTGCTTTTGATTCGTTCTGTTCGGCAAGAAATCCAACGTCGTGAAGAAGTCACCAAACTCGCAAAATCACTTGAACAAGCCAACCTCCGCCTCAAAGAGCTTGACCAGCAAAAAACCGAGTTTCTTTCAATCGCTTCGCACCAGCTCCGCACTCCGCTTTCTATTATCAAGGGCTATATTGAATTGATTAAAGACGGCGCTTATGGAAAAACGACGGTGAAGATGACAAAGGTGTTGGATGATATGGATATGAGCAATGAACGTTTGGTAAAATTAGTTGACGAGTTTTTGAATATCTCGCGCATTGAGCAGGGCAGGACAAAATTTGATTTCAAGCCAGAAAATTTGAATGAAATAATTTTCAGCGTCGTAAAAGAACTGAAAGAAAAAGCAGATGAAAAATGCCGGAAAATAATTTGGACTCCACCAACAGAAAAATGCGAGGCGACTGTGGATGAAGAAAAAATCCGCAATGTTGTTTTTAATTATGTTGATAACGCTTTGAAATACAGCGATTGCGGGGAAGTTAGCGTGTTTTTAGAAAGCGAGGATGACGGCTGGAAAGTTACGGTGCGTGATGATGGTTTGGGTTTTGGCAAAGTTGATGGCGCGAATTTTTTCCAAAAATTTTACCGCGGAGAAAATGTCAAAGGCACGAATGTAAATGGCACTGGCCTTGGACTTTATGTTTGCAGGAAATTCATTGAAGCGCACAGCGGACGCGTGTGGGCGAAGAGCGACGGGTTAGGAAAAGGCAGTGAATTCGGCTTCTGGATTCCATTTGCGTTTTCTCCTAAAATATAGTATCATAACAATGTTAATCTTAATTTTGTCTCTATGTTTCAAAAACATCAGCCACTGCCGACTGTTGAGCCAATCCGCCCAGTGTCTCACGCCACGGATGACGTGGAAACAGTTGTCGGCCCATCAGTCCGCGTGGAGGGCGATTTCGCGTCCGAGGGCAATATCGTGGTAAAGGGCACGGTTTGCGGAAACGTGAAAACCAGCAAAATGTTGACGGTGGAAAACGGCGCAAAAATTTTCGCCAATGTTAAAGCCGAGAATGCCGTTATCTCCGGTGGTATCAAGGGAAACGTAAAAATTACAGATCGGCTGGAATTGACAGAGACAGCGCAGGTTTATGGCGACATAGAGTGCAAGATTTTAAGCGTCGCGCCTGGCGCTTTAGTTTATGGGAAAGTCACAATGAAAGGCATCACGCTTGTAGATGAAAATGAACGCAAAGAAGAAAAGAAAAGATTTCTGGGCAAATTAAAATCCGATGAAGACACATCAACGTCGCCTGTTTTGATGTAAGTAGTTTATGTACGTCTACCTTTATGACAATTTTCTTCGCCAGAAGAGGTATGACGCTGTCGTTAAAGCCATGGAAACGCGGTTGACGGATTTCGGCATAGCTGGTAAGATAATCCGGCTACAGAACTTTACCGACTCCAAGGCCATTATTGAAGATGAGATAAAGAAGGGGGCGACGGCGATAGTCATCACCGGTAATGACACCACCTTTGGCCATGTATTATCTCGGTCAGCGACTTGCGAGACATTGTTTGGTTTTTTGCCAATTGGCGAGGAAAACACCATCGCGGAAGTGTTAGGTATTCCAATAGGCGCTGATGCCTGCAACATTTTATCTCGTCGCAGGAAAGTGAAGTTGGATGTTGGCTGGTTTAATAATCGCTATTTTGTTTCTCGTTTGCACATACCCCCGAGCAGAATTGAAGTTGAATATGATGAACAGTTTAAGGTGTCAGCGAACAATAAAATGGAACTTGTCGTTTGCAATCTGCAGCCATTTGAATGGAAAGATATTCGCTCCGAGGCGCGTTTCGTAATTCATCCGCAAGATGGAAAATTGGAAGCGTTTCTCCGTCCGGTTACTCGCGTTGGTTGGTTTGGCAAAAAAGTTTATGAAGAACCAAGCATTTTTCCATTTCAAGAAATGATTGTCAGCGCCAAAGCGCCGTTTGTGGTTGAGGCCGATGGCAAGCAATCCAAAGAGACAAAGATAAAAATTAAGTTAGCGAGAAAAAGGATTGAGATGATAGTTGGGAAAGAGAGGCGATTTTGAAACACAGATTACACGGATTTTTAATGGATTTCACAGATCACAGATGTGATGAAAAAACCAAAGGCGCGGGTGGCGTAACGGTAGCCGCACTGCCTTGAGGTGGCAGCGCCCGAAAGGGCATGGAGGTTCAACTCCTCTCCCGCGCACCAAAATAAAAAATTCTGCTAACGCAGAATTTTTTATTGTCTTATCCATTGCTATAAGCCGAATCTTGTCAAGTATAGTCATTTATCTAGATCAGATATTACTATCTGATTCTAACGAGCTAACTTTTCGCTCCAACATAAGTTGAAACGCTGCTCTTTCTCCAGACAGGGCTTGGCACTATCCCGCCTCATGGCGGGACGAGTATGGTAGCTTTTGACTCGAGGACAAAAACATCCATACACTTTTCACGTTTCCCTAATCCACCTTCGCTAAAGCTATGGCGGACGAAGTAGTATTGTCTCTGTGCCGCTATCCCGCGCCGATTCTCGCGAATCGATTGGTGGGTGTTACCCACTGCCTTTATCCTGTCTTGCGACAGGGGAGTTCGGACTTTCCTCTTATCTTGGCTAAAAAATAGCAAAAACAAGCGACTATCCACAATGGATAAGACATATATATTATAGCATATTTTAGCGGTTTTGTCAAGTGTTGACCATTTTTCTAATTTAAGCTATGATATTAGTATAAATATAAGCAAGCCCCTATGAAACGTTCAGAGATATTTTTAATGGTAATTCAAGTTCCTGTGGATTTTTTGATGTTGGTTTTTGCGGGTATTTCCGCTTATTTTTTGCGTTTTACCGGCTGGGCTGTGGCTTTGAAGCCGATTTTGTTTGAGTTGACGCTGGTAGAATTTTTAAGCATTACGGCGTGGGTCGGTTTTGGCTGGTTAGTTATTTTCGCGCTCACAGGTTTGTATTCAACCAATCCAAACCGCAAGCTGGCTCCGGATTTAACGCGCGTGGTTTTGGCTTGTTCCGCAGGGCTGGGAGCCGTGGCTTTGTATTTGCTGTTCGCGCAAACGCAATTTGATTCACGCTTTTTAGTCGCGTCCGGCTGGGCGTTCGCGATTATTTATGTCTGCGTCGGTAGAATTTTAATGCGCGGAGTAAAGGGTTTGTTGTATCGTCTTGGCATTGGATTGAGGAGGGTCGCAGTGATTGGTTCTGGAATTGTAACAAAGGAAATAATAAAAACGCTTAAAGAAAAAAAGGCGCTGGGTTATGAAGTTGTAATGGAAATGCCGTGGTTTAGCGAAGACAAGCGCGGAGAGTTGGAAAAAATGAATTTGGACGAGATAATATTTACAAACCCGCGCGCGAATGAAAAAGAGACGTTCGCGATTATTGATTTCGCGAATGAAAATCATATTATTTTTAAATACTCCGCTGACTTATTCGCGACATATAGCGCTAATATGTCAGTTAGTCCGTTGGCTGGCGTGCCAATCGTGGAATTGCGGCGCACGTCTCTTGGCGCGTGGGGCAGGGTAGTGAAGCGGATTTTTGATATTATTGTCAGCATATTTGTAATTATTATTACTTCACCAATCATGCTTTTGTCCGTCTTAATTATTTTATTTGAAACCGGTTTGCCAATAATTTACCGCAACGAACGGGTCGGTATTCGGGGTAAAATATTTTTTACTTTGAAATTTAGGTCAATGTATAAGAAGGACTGCACAGGTTCTCAGTTTGGAGAAGCGGGCCAGCAAGCGCTTAAGACAGAAGAAGCTCTCATCGCGCGCCAAAGCATCAAAGAAGGGCCTGTGTATAAGATTGCAAATGACCCGCGCGTTTCCCGTTTTGGTCGGTTTATCAGGCGCTGGTCCATTGATGAGTTGCCGCAGTTTTTCAATGCGCTTGCCGGAAGCATGAGTATTGTCGGACCGCGTCCGCATCAGCCGCGCGAAGTGGCGCAGTATGAAAAAAAATACCGCAAACTTTTAACTCTCAAACCAGGCATTACTGGTTTGGCGCAAATTTCCGGCCGCAGTAATTTAACTTTTGAAGAAGAAGCGCGGTTAGATATTTTGTATATAGAAAAGTGGGGGTTATTGATTGATTTTATTATATTTATTAAAACGCCATTCGTGGTGTTGAGGCGTAGAGGAGCCATATGATGCGAATCTACAAATTAAATGCGAATATGGCGAATACGATTTGTAGATTAGCGTGTTATTCGTAGATTTGCATCATATTTATGCGTATTGCGTTGGTTCATGATTATTTATCGCAAGATGGCGGCGCTGAGCGGGTGCTTAAGGCGTTCCATGAAATTTGGCCTGAGGCGCCGATTTTTGTTTTGTTTCACGACAAGAAAAAATTGCCGGAGTTTTCAGAGGCGGAAATAAAAGAGTCATTTATTTCCCGCTTGCCATTTGGCAGAAAAAAATATCAATGGTATTTGCCTTGGATGCCGCTCGCGACCGAACGACACAATTTGCATAATTTTAATGTCGTACTTTCCTCCACCAGCGCTTTTGCCAAAGGTGTTTTGACCCGTCCGGACACCCTACACATTTCTTATTGCCACACCCCCACTCGCTATCTTTGGACAGACACGCACGAATATATAGGCGACTTGAAATACAATCGTCTGATTAAGGCGTTTTTGCCGCGTCTGATTCACCATTTGCGCTTGTGGGACAAGATGAGCGTGGATAGGGTGGATCATTTTGTGGCCAATTCCGGCACAGTGCGCGGTCGAATTCAAAAATATTATCGCAGGGACAGTGATATAGTTTATCCGCCTGTGAACACGGAGAAATTTTTTATCAGTAAAGACGTTGGTGATTATTTTTTGGCTGGCGGGCGTTTGGTGCCTTACAAGAGATTTGATTTGTTGATTCAAGTGTTTAATCGTTTAAAAAAAATAAAATTAAAAATCTTTGGCGATGGACCTGAATTAGAAAATCTGCGCGAGATGTCAAAAGGCAACATAGAGTTTTTGGGGCGCGTTAGCGACGAAGAAAAAGCCAAGCTGATGTCTGGCGCGCGCGCGTTTATCCATCCGCAGGTGGAGGACTTGGGTATTACGCCGATTGAATCAATGGCTTCAGGCAGGCTGGTAATCGCTTTTCCTGTTGGCGGGGCCACTGAGACGATTATACCCGGCAAGACCGGCGTATTTTTTGCGGAACAGTCGTGGAATTCTTTGCTTGACGCGGTTTTGCGGTTTAATCACGAGAATTGGGATAGCGCGAAAATTCGCGAGCACGCTTTGAAATATGACGTGGCGCACTTCAAAGATAAAATGCGCAAGTATGTTGAAGACAGGTATGAAGAGTTTAAGCAGGGGATGAATCAGTGCGCGCTTGATATAAGGTAATAAAATGCTAATATACTAATTTATTCTAATGCTACTAATGGCGCTATTCGTTGCATTAGCATTCATTTGTATATTGGCATTATGTTTATAGGAGTAGATATTAGGTGTCTAATGAACTCCAATAGGACTGGGGTTGGTGAATATACTTACCAGCTTCTCAACGCTATTTTTGCGATTGACAAAACCAATCAATATTTTTTGTTTTACAATTCATCAAAAGATGTTTCAAAAAACATTCCGAAATGGGAGCAGGATAATGCGCGTTACGTCGGCTTAAAATGGCCAAATAAATTGTTGAATTTACTATTGTTTTTGAAGTTTGTAAAATTAGAAAATTTAGTAATTGAAAAATTGTTTGAAAATTGTAAATTGAAAATTGAAAATTTAAATGTCTGGTTTAGTCCGAATTTAAATTTTACATCGTTGAAAAAACACACAAAACACATTCTGACCATGCATGATCTCTCATTTGAATTCATGCCGGAGTGTTTTACTCTAAAACATCGGCTGTGGCATTGGTTTTTACGGCCGAGAAAGCAGTGCCAGAGGGCAGATTTGATTTTGGCGCCGTCGGAGAACACGGCGAGGGATGTGATTGAGAGTTATAAAGTTGAAAGTTATAAAGTTATAAAGTTGTGTCCTGGTGTGAGCCAACCGGTGAGCAGTGACCAGTTATCAGTGATTAAAAATAAGTATGGTTTGTCAGAAAATTTTATTTTATATTTAGGCACATTGGAGCCAAGAAAAAATGTCAGTGTATTGATCGAGGCGTATAAAAAACTTACAAACTTACACACTTATAAACTGATTATAGTTGGCGACAAGGGATGGAGGAGCGAGTCAGTAATGCGCCTGATAGAAAACACTCCTGGTGTACAGTACGTCGGTTATGTTGACGCGGCGAAAAAAGCAGAGCTGTACCAAAACGCGTCGCTGTTTGTTTTTCCAAGTTTATACGAGGGTTTTGGCTTGCCGGTGTTGGAAGCGATGGCAATGGGCGTGCCTGTAATTACCAGCAACCGGTCATCTTTGCCGGAGGTCGGCGGAGACGCGGTGTGTTATGTTAATCCGAATAATATTTCAGATCTGGCAGAGGCAATGAAAGTGATTTTGACTGATGAGAAATTAAGGCAGATTATGATCCAAAAAGGCCTTGAACAGGCAAAAAAGTTTAGTTGGGAACAGGCCGCGAAAGAATTTTTATATTTTTATGAAAATAGGCATTGACGCCCGCATGATGTCGTCGGACTTTGGCATTGGGCGGTATGTGCAACAATTAGTTAAGCATTTATTAGAGATTGATAAAGAAAATCAGTATATTTTTTATGTACGAAATACGAAAACTACGAAATTACGAAATTGTGAGAATTGTAAGGTGGTTGAGGTGAACATTCCTTGGTATGGGTGGGAGGAGCAGGTGAAATTTAAGAAAATAATTGACAAAGAAAAAGTTGATTTGATGCATTTTCCGCATTGGAATGTGCCGTTGTCATATAATAAGCCGTTTGTCGTGACAATTCATGATTTGACAATGTATCATTATCCTCGGCCGGAAGCCACCACGCTTGGGCCGATAAAATTTTGGTTGAAGGACAAAGCGCATCGGTTGGTTGTCCGGCACGCGGTAAAGCGAGCGAAGAAAATTTTTGTTACGAGCGAATTCACAAGGCAAGATGTGCATCAAACACTCAAAGTGCCGATGGAGAAGATGATAGTGACGTATCAAGCCCCTTTTGAGAAATTACAAATTACAAATTACAAATTACAAATTACGGAACCGTATGTCTTATACGTGGGGGCCGCGTATCCACATAAAAATTTGGGTGGGCTGATAAAAGTGTGGAAGATTTTCAATGACAAGTATGGCATGGATTACAAACTTGCGCTTGCTGGCAAAAAGAATTATTTTTACAATCAACTCACTAACAGTGTAACAATGAAACAATGTAACAATGTCTTTTACAAAGATAATGTGAGTGACACAGAACTTGTTAGTTTGTACACAGGCGCAAGTTTATTCATCTTCCCCTCGCTCTACGAGGGCTTTGGTCTGCCGCCATTGGAAGCCATGGCGCACGGTGTGCCTGTTGTATCGTCAAATCGTTCTTGCATGCCGGAAGTGTTGGGTGACGCAGTGTTGTATTTTGACCCGGAGAATCATGAACAAATGGCGGATGTGATTTATCAAGGATTGACGGATGAGGACGTGAGATTTGAATTACAAAACAACGCGCGGGAATTGCTCAAGATGTATTCGTGGGAGAAGTTGGCCAATGAGACATTGGGTGTGTACCAGTCATTGCGAGGAGGGGCGTCGTAGCGACGACGCGGCAATCTCATTGTCCGATGAATAAGATTGCTTCGTCAGCCGATGCGAATCGGCCTCCTCGCAATGACGGGCTCCTTGACAAAATCTTCAAAATGTGGTATAATATAGTGTCTGTTCTTTACATAAATTAAGCTAAAATAAGGAAAAAATGAGAAGAGCTTTTGCTTTGTTTAATCAAGCAGAGCGAAAGCTCTTCTCAAGTTGTGAGGGGCCGCTCATGAGGAATGAGTGTTTTCCAACTTTTTTTGGAGGTGTGCCATGAGTAATGGCAAAGGATTCGATCGGTACAGCAGGTTGCAGACCAAGATCGGGATGATGATCTTGGACGGCAAGCGAGACGGCGATGACGTGGCCGATGTGTTGCAGGTCGTTCTGGGAAAAGAGGAGTTCAAGTCAATACTCCTCAAGAAGTCCGACGCTCCGAAGGGTGCTGAGCCCGTGACCGACTGGTTTGCGGAAATGGCCAAGTTTTACAAAGATGTCTTTGGCATGGACCTGGACATGTCACAGGTTGCGCTTTCTGCTGACCCGGGCGGGTTCGGCTGGGCGCTGTTTGTAGCGCAGGGCATCACACTCAATCAGGTGTGGGCCAAGTGCAAGCAGCGTTTTCCGTCGTCGTTCTCTGTTTATGGAGATGATCTTGACAAGGCGGTGACCGAGAACGATCGCAACACGGCTGTGGGCTACGTCAAGAGGTTCCGCGACAGGGTGGAGGCCGACAAGGAGAATAAAAATATCTCGGCCAGCACGCTGAAGCAGAACGGTGCGCAGAGCATCACGCTTCTGGAGCGTCTGCTTCTGGAATTGTGGTATCACTGGAAGACAGGCAAGCACCTGGACATCCAGAACTGGACGCTTTGCGCGGGTTCGCGCGATAACGATGGCGACGTTCCGTGCGTTTGCTGGCTCGGCTGCAAGCTTCAGGTCAGTCGCTGCCATCCTGACCTTGCCTACGGCAGCATCCGCGCCCGCTCCGAAGTCTAACCCTCTTCGCTCTTTCCTTTTACCCTTCCGTTTTTTCCTTTCGTCCTTTCAATCAAACAATACAATACAATCAGTTCTTTTTTTCTCCGATTGGTTTCGGAGCGTGCCGCCCTGACACGTAAAATCGGGGACAAGCTAATCTTGTTCAAATTGGACAAAATTAGCTTGGCTGTTAAATCGGTTCTGACGCAAGTTGGAACAACGATTTGCCATTAAGATTTGGACTGCTTAGCCATCCTCATACAACGCCCACGCCATGGGATAACTCAGGCAATTTTGTAAAAGATTGCTGGTGATTTTTGACGGAGTTGGCTAAAAAGCGGGTTCGCGCGATAACGATGGCAACGTTCCGTACGTTAACTGGAACGACAACAAGCTTCAGGTCAATAACTACCATCCTGACAATGCCAACGGCAACATCCGCGCCCGCTCCGAAGTCCAAGAAAGGAACCTACGAAGGGTTCCTTTTCTGCAAATAGACCAGCCA
Source organism: uncultured Gammaproteobacteria bacterium (assembly GCA_964433365.1). GTDB lineage: Bacteria > Patescibacteriota > Patescibacteriia > Magasanikbacterales > UBA922 > CAYSQU01. The sequence goes on along the minus strand of CAYSQU010000014.1, from coordinate 1,801 downwards.
GCCATTTGCCATCTTTGATATTTCTTGCAAATTGGTTTGCCAAGAAAGATATATTTTCTCGTCAATGATGTCCAATTCCATTTCCAGTCGTGTGAATTGTTTCATTACTTCAATCTCGTTTTTTAATTTTTTTACAATCGGCAATTTTTCGTCCTTGCACAACAAAGCCGCTTCAATCGCAAGACGCAGACAGTCCGAACATATTTGCTCTGTTTTGGAACGAATGCCGAGTTTGTCGCCTTTGTTTAATTTTTTACCATTCAAATAAATAATTTTATATAACTCCACTATCTTATGCACCACAATTGCGTTGACTCCGTCGGGGGGGACCAGTTATGTCCTGTCAACAGGAAAGTAAAATTACTTCCCTGTTTTGACAAGATACAACGGATTAAACACTCTCCGCTTTTTCAGCAAGGCGACAGCAATACGCAATATTTTTCTGGATAAAATACAAAGTATTTCGACGTGTTTTAGTCCTCTTTTTCGGTAATCATCATAAAGCGGTCTGAACACGTGATTAAACGAACCAAACGCCGCTAGATACAAAGCCAATCGCAATATCCTGGATCCTCGTTTGGATAGCTTGCCATGAATACCGGATTTGCCACCTGTTTGTCTAACTGACGGGTCAAGGCCTGCAAAAGCCACAATTTGTTCAACTCGTTTAAATCTATTCAATGGTTGCAATTCTGCCAGTATGGTCGCGGCCAAAAATGGCGTTACACCGGGAATGCTATCCAAATATCTTACATCATTGCCGACATTCCATTCTTTTACGATTCGTTCTTTTAACATTTCGCATTTTTTTAGCAGATATGGTGTTGCTGTCGCTGTTCTAATATCACGGTATTTTCGCAAGTAGAGTTCGTGGATAGAGAGATTTCCAGCCATTGCCCGCAATTTCCAATAATGACGGATTAAAGCCTTCTTTTTTGCCATTTCTTTGGTTTCCACAAAAACATAACCGTAATTTTGCGAAGCCAGAAACGCCAACTGCGCCGCGTCAATTTTGTCTGTTTTGCGTTTTCTGATTGAATAGCGGGCGATTTGTCTGGTATGCAAGGGATTTACTACTTTTGACAGATAACCGTGGTCAGCCAGATACCGCGCCGCTAACCAGTGATACGGCCCCGTGGATTCTAAGAGAATCGCTGTTTCGCTTTGAATGTCATTACTTTCAAGATGGACAAGAAATTTGCTAAGGCCTATACTTGAATTAGCAAACGTGGCTGGTGGCTCTGTTACACCGTTTGAGTGTCTAATGCAGGTCACCAGCTCCCGTTTGCCAACATCAATACCCACTCCTGAAGAAGAAATGATGGTTTCCATATTGATTTGGCTTAGTGAATTGTGAAAGAAAGGAGAGAAAAGAGAGGAAAGAAGCCAAACTGCAGCCCTGTTGGTTTTAGACGCTCAATTATGGCGTAACCAGTAATGGGCAATTGGTTGAATGGCGAGCGATATTCCCCACCCAGTAGGTCATGCCTAATGGGGGCCAGATCGTCTCGCTTTTATTATCTCATCTCTCCACTATTTATGATACAGGGGGCTTAGTAGAGACACAAATTTGTTGTCTCCGTCATTGCGAGGAAGCCGATTCGCATCGGCTGACGAAGCAATCTCATTGTCCAACGATTTAGATTGCTTCGTCGTCGCGCGAGCTCCTTCTCGCAATGACAGATGCGGCCTGCCGAGTTTGCAGTCGTATTTAGGTATGTTGAAGCACGGAAATTGTTTTGGACGGATAATATTATATCATAAAAAATAATTTTGGACAATAAATAATTTCTGTTAATTT
>CAYSQU010000013.1:0-11734 GCA_964433365.1 uncultured Gammaproteobacteria bacterium | reverse complement strand
AATTTTCCAATAACAATTAACGGTGGATTTGGGTACTATGTTTCAGAGATCGCCGGACACAAAGCCGAAGGATTTGATGGCTGGATTTACAATATAAACCAGCAGGACCCGGGCTGGGTGGCAATGAATGACTACATTGTCCAAAACAACGACTTGCTGACTGTGTTTTACAGCGTCTGGCCATGGAAAATGGAAAGTAATACAAGTTCTATTTATATCGGCGAAAACGTGACTTTCAAAGCGCTAAATTACGCAAGCTCAACGTGGCAAATCAGTCCGAGCACAACAATCTCTATCAATAGCCAATTGTTTGTCACCGACGACAGCGGGCAATATGTCTACACACCAACAGCGACCGGCACTCTGTCCGCGTTCATTTATGACTCTGAAAGCTGGCCGACCAACAGCCCAACAATCAATGTAACAGTAATACAAACTTCCACTCTACCAACAGACGAAGCACCACCACCTGACAACGGCGGCGGAGGTGGGGGCGGAGGTGGTGGAGGCGGAAATGACAATAACGAACCACCAGACAATCCGATCGTTAGTGACGCGGACATAAAAACAGCAGTGGATAAAATACTCGCCTACTTAAAAACCCAACAAGACGCGAGTGGAAAAATAATTGATGGTGGCACGACTGACTGGGCAATTATGTCTTTTGGCGCTAACGGACAATACGCGGACGAATTATTAAACTTTGCCAAAACATATAATTTCACTGACTCAAGCGAATTAAATTTGTGCGCCGGATACCCAAGGCATATTTTGGCATTATTATCAGCTGGTATACCAGTTGACGATGCATTAATCCAAAATTTAAAAACAAAAATAAATTCTGAATGTTACAAAGACAATTTATACGGACAAAACGGCATAAATGACGATGTTTTTGGCGTGCTTGCGTTATTAGCCGCTGGCGCGAGTCCAACAGAACCAATTGTGCAAAGCGCGATTAACACCATCAAGGCAGACCAAACGGCTGACGGCGCGTTCACTTGGGCCGGATACGCTGGCGCTGATATTACTGGCGCGGTAATCAATGCCTTAAAATACGCCGAAACAAAAGGAGCGTCCATTGACCCTCTCATCTTAACCAAAGCAAAGACATATCTCAAAACAACACAGCTTGAAGACGGCGGATGGGGATTTGATATTTCAGACCCAATGACAACTGGCTGGGTAATGATGGGCATAAATATGCTTGGTGAAAAACAAGCCGACTGGACTAAAAACGACAAAAACCCTTGGCATGTGTTGGTGGAAAAGTTATCCACAAATGGATATTATGAGGCCGGCTGGGCGCCAGGGACAGTGGAGTGGTTTAGCACCAAGCACGCCGTGCCGGCGCTTCTTGGCAAGCCGTGGTCGATTATCCTGTTGCCGCGCGTTACACCGCCCGAAACACAGCCAGCGACAGGAGGCGGGGGAAATCAATCACCAACACCCACAACAACGATCCAAACTCCGAACTCCGACAACCAAACACCAACGACAACACCGACTTTTACAACTTCTACAACTTACAACTTTACAACTTCAACACCAACCACTACGGCTCTCGCCGTTACTCCAACAACGACTACACCTGAACACCTGAGCACACCGACTGAGATAACCATCGTTTCCACAACAAAACCAATCACACAAATATCTCCTATCTCTTATCTCTCATCTCCAACAAGACAACCAGAGATAACTACACCTGCAAACCCAACAAGCCAAACACTTTCTCCAGCACCACCCCTCACTCCGCCAGAACCCTCCAACCCCGTCTCCAACGCCGCGAAAAAGCTCTTTGCTGGCTCCTCCATCGCGGCAGGAGGACTTGGACTTTATCTCGCTTGGAGATTGTTGCAAACCGTGGTATAATACTAATTACCAATTTTCAATTTACAATTTTCAAACAATTTTCAATTTACAATTTTAAATGTTTGAAAATTTAAACATTATAAATTGTTTAGAAATTAAAAATTAGAAATTAAAAATTTAAATGTATGACAAAAAAAACTAACTACACCATCATCGCAGTGCTTCTAATCACACTGGGGCTTGTGTCACGTCTCCTCCCCCACCCGGCTAATTTTGCTCCGATAGCGGCAATCGCGATTTTTGGCGGGCTGTATTTGCCAAAACGTTGGGCAATTATTTTGCCAGTCATCGCGATGTTTGTGAGTGATATTTTTATCGGTTTTTATGATTTGAGAATTATGCTTGCCGTATATGGAAGTTTCGCGGTTGTTGGTTTAATCGGTTTGCTTGTGAGAAAAAATAAAAAAGCCGCCACTGTGATTGGCGGAACGATTCTTGGCTCAATTTTATTTTTCATCATCACCAACTTCGCTGTCTGGGCATTTGGCAGTATGTACACGCACAGTTTTGCCGGCCTGATACAGTGTTACAACATGGCGATTCCTTTTTTCAAAAATACGCTTCTTGGCGACTTGTTCTACACTGGGATACTTGTCGGCGCCTTTGAGACCTTTACAAAATTTGCCAATTGTGGTAAAGTAATACTTAGTCGGACCCCTTGAGTTTGTCATTCAGTTCCGCTCTATCCTGAAACTTCTTGCCTTGCAATCATAATCGGGGTCTGACATCTAAAATAGAGGGCGCGAATTTTTGTATTCGCAACCTTTTGAGATAGGCCTGCCAGCTACGAACAAAGTTCAATAATTGGCTGGCTCATCCTCCCACGGGGGCGCGCTTACTCCTGCGCCCCCCTCCTTCACACACAAATCCAACCCAAAATTACTCCATTCCTATCGCCACAATCGCCTCTAAACGCGCGGCCTTGCGCGCGGGATAAATACCAAATACAAGACCCACAAACACTGAAAACCCGACAGCCGCTAAAATAGAAGCTAATGAAACATGATAAGTCCAAGTCAAGCCATAATTTACTGCCACAATTTTGACAATGAAAGCTAAAATTGCGCCCAGCACCACGCCAATAATGCCGCCACCAAAAGTTATCAATAAGGCCTCTGATAAAAATTGCCACAAAATATCTTTGCGTTTCGCGCCAACGGCTTTGCGCAAGCCGATTTCAAATGTCCGTTCAGCCACTGACACATACATAATGTTCATAATCCCAACTCCTCCGACAACGAGCGAAATGCAAACCAAAGCCACCAAAAGCGAAGTAATACTACTGATGATATTCCCCATCATATCTTGCGCCTCATCCATTGTGTTCACGGCAAAATCATCTTTAATCGGGTCAGTGATGCCATGTTGCTCGCGCATAACTTCAATCAAACGGTCCTGTGTTTGTTTGCCTTGCGAGCCATCTTTCATTTTTGCCACCGCAAAAGAAATATAGTCAATGCCGAGCAAACGCTTTTGCATTGTTTTAAGAGGCAGATAAATAATATCATCTAAATTCATGATAAACGCGGCTCCGCGCTCTGTCATTACGCCAACAACGCGGTATTTTTTACCTTTTACTGATACACTCTGGCCAACCGCTTCGTCATCGCCAAATAATTTTTTCTTTGCTTCAAAGCCCAAAACCGCGACTTGTGTCAAACCGTTCTCTTCTTCCCGCGTAAAAAATCTGCCTGACTCCACTTCAGTATTATCAACATCAGGCGCTTCATAACTAACGCCCATCAACATCATTTTTTTAAGCTCTTCGCGATAACCCACTGCTTCTTGTCCCATAACAGCTCCATAAATCGCTGTAATATTTTCGTCTTTGCGAATCGCATCTAAGTCCTTGTTTTTAAAAGTTGTGATAGTAATGCCAAGCGCCTGCCCTTGAGCGTTTTCCGTGAATGTCTTGCCAACATTTGGCACCTTTGTCTCAATTTCAATAATGTCAGTTCCAAAAACTGCAATTTCACCGGCAATAAAACCGCGCAAACCAGCCCCGGCCGCGAAAATCATCACAACAGCCGCGATGCCAATGCTGATTGTCAACATCGTCAAAACAGAACGCACTTTGTGTTTTTTAATTGCTTCAAGCGCTAACATTTTACTCATACCGTAAGGCCTCTATGGAATTTAATTTGCTGGCCCTGCGCGCTGGCACAATACCAAAAACAAGACCAATGACTGACGAGACAATAACGCTCAATAATACAGAAAAAATAGACACAGAAAAACCCCAATCATAACCCAATGACTGCATAATGAGAGATAGGAGATAAGAAATAAGAATTCCTAAAATAATGCCGATAACGCCAGCGGCTGACGTGATAAGAATCGTCTCAATCAAAAACTGTTCCATAATATCAAAATTGCGCGCCCCAACGGCGTTACGCAAACCGATCTCGCGAATGCGTTCTTGAACAGCCACAAACATAATATTCATAATGCCTATTCCACCAACCAACAAAGCAATGCCAGCCACGGCCGCGAGAAAAAATTTAATCGCGTTAGTGACTTTCAACAAGATATTAATCGCGTCTTTTTGGCTACGAACGTCAAAATCATTTGGCTGACCAAACGCCAAATCATGCCGATCACGCAAAATTACCTTGATCTCCCCTACAGCACGATCTATTTCCACACCATCTTCAATTTTGGCTCGACCGAAGTTTATATAATTTATACCTAACAACAATTTTTGAGCGGTAATAATTGGCACATAAATTTGGTTGTCTTGATTAGCAAATCCAGAAGTGCCGCGTTCGCGCATCACGCCGATAACGCGAAAACTATGCTTGCCGATTTTTACCAACTGGCCAAGCGGGTCATCATCGCCAAACAAATCCCTTTTTACGTCAGAACCCAAAACAGCGACTTTTTGCAAACCGCGTTCATCTTCTTCGCTAAAAAAATTACCCAAAGCCACGCCAGTGTCTTCAATGTTCGGCAAAGACGCTGACACGCCGATAAAAGTCGTGTCTGCTTTGTTTGAGCCAAAAGTGACAGTGTCAGTCCCGCGCACATAACCGGTAACATCTTCAACGTGCGGAGACAAAATCGGGTCTTTCAGCGCTTTGATGTCACTATATTTCAAAGTAGTAATGACAATGCCCATTACAGACACTGGCGGGCCTTCCGCATCCCCGCTTCCGGGAAAAACCGCGACTAAATTTGACCCTTGGCTTTGAATCAGATTTACAATTAGACCCTGCGCCCCATTGCCAGCCGAGATAATCACAATCACACCCATTATGCCGATGACGATACCGAGCATAGTTAAAATCGCCCGGGATTTATTCTGGCGGAATAAATTGAGAGAATTGTTGAAGTTGTCCTTAAAATTCATAAAATTACTTCATCAACTCACCCACCCCATCCGTCATCTGTCTATTCGCAACTTTCTCATCTGACTCAATCAACCCATCTTTCATTCGCAAGACCCTCTCCGCGTGTTCGGCTGTATGTTTTTCATGCGTGACGAGAATGATGGTGTGGCCTTGTTTGATATTTAAATCCTGCAAAATTTTCATCACCTGCAAACCGGATTTTGAATCCAAATTGCCGGTCGGTTCGTCTGCAAAAATCACTGACGGAACATTGACCAAAGCGCGCGCGATAGCGACGCGCTGTTTTTCTCCGCCGGACAGTTGGTTGGATAAATTATTTATTCTGTGCGCCAAACCGACAGATGTAATCGCGTCTGTCGCGCGTTTCGCTCTTTCTGTATCAGACATTTTAACATACAGCAAGGGCAACATTACATTATCCAACACACTTGTGCGCGGGAGTAAATTGAATGCCTGAAACACAAAGCCGATTTTCTGATTGCGCATTACCGCAAGCTGGTCGTCATCAAGTTGGCTGACATCTTGTCCGTCAAAAAAATATTTACCCTCGCTTAATTTATCCAAAAATCCCAAAATATGCATCAATGTTGACTTGCCGGAGCCAGAAGGCCCCATTATGGCGACAAACTCGCCTTTTTTAATCTCAAAATCCAAACCAAACAAAACCGGCGTCACCACGCCGTCATTTTCGTATTGCTTTTTTAAACCATCAACCCTTATTAATAACTCGGACATATAATTTTAGATAATGTATTTTGTGAAAATGTCATTTCGAGACCGTCCGCAGACGGACGAGAAATCTTTCTGTTCTACCAGCATTCTTTAACGGAAAGATTCCTCACCCCGACTGCGGTCGTGGTTCGGAATGACAATGTGTTGTATCACGTTCGCTCCCAATCCACAGCATCCTTTACATACTTATCCTTTATTTCTTCGAAGAATCGTCTCACGGCTTCATACTCGTTCGGAATCACCCCATCCAAAATCGCCTCCTCAAGCGCTTTTTTTATTTTGCCAACAGTCGGGCCGGGCTTTAAGCCACACTCTTTCATAATCTCTTCGCCGCGAACTGGCGACTGAAACGCGCGCATTTTATCTTTTTCAATCACCTCGCCAATCCGACGTTCTAAATAATCATAGTTAGCTAACCGACGTTTTAACTTGATTGGGTTGCCTGTGGTTATATCACTGCGGCACAAAATGAGCAAATCAGACAAATCATCTTTTAAATTCACAATCAAACGACGAACCGCGCTGTCAGTAATGCCTTCGTCCATCAGCGAAATCGGCTGTTGATGCCAACGCACTAATTTGCCGATAAATTTTCCATCGTTCGTGCTTAAACGCAGACGTTTGGAAATCTGATAAACAATTTTCTTGCCCAAATGTTCATGCATATCAAAAGTCCATCCTCTGCCTTTAATAAACTTTTTGGCGCTGGCCTTGCCAACATCATGCAATAATCCTGCCCAGCGCAAACGCAAACTGCCATTGCGAGAAGCTATATTGTCAACTACGCGCAAGGTATGCGCAAAATTATTTTTATGATGCTGGCCATAGGCCTCTTCCACGCCATACAAATCAGCCAATTCCGGCAAAAACTCATGCAATAATTTCGTGTCAAACAAAATCCACAGCCCGATTGATGGCTGGCTTGTCATTAATAACTTACCCATTTCTTCCTGAATTCTTTCGGCTGAAATTATTTTAATGCGCTTGCAATTATCAACAATCGCTTTTTTAGCGCTTGCGTCCAGTGTAAAGCCAAGTTGTGCGGCAAATCTAGCCGCGCGCATCATGCGCAATGGGTCTTCGGAAAAAGTTACATCCGGCTCCAACGGCGTCCGTAAAATTTTCTTTTTCAAATCCTCTTGCCCGCCAAACAAATCAATTACCAAATCTTTTCGTAATTTCGTAGTTTTCGTATTTCGTACATCTATTGCCATTGCGTTCACAGTAAAATCACGTCTCTTCAAGTCCTCTTCCAAACTTGTCGCTTCCACTTTTGGCTTTCTTGACTTCGCGTCATACTTCTCGCTTCTCGCCCCGGCAAATTCAAGTTCAATGGTTTCGTCAATTTCACAACTTTCAACTTTATGAACTTTACAAACTTTATGAACTGGGAGCACATAACGAGCCGTATCAAACTCCGCAAACTCAACCAAACTCCCCCCTTCTTTCATTTCTTTATCGAACGCTTTTGCAAACCCAAGCCCGCTTCCAATAACAACAAAATCAACATCTTTCAATGCTGTTTCGCTTTTGCCAAGAAGCGCATCTCTCACATACCCCCCAACCGCGTACACCTCAACCTTTTCTTTCTTGGCAACTTTATAAATTGTTTTAAAAAAATTTTTCAACACAAAATTTTATTTTTGTACAGACGCATTGCAATGCGTCTCTACTTTGGCTCCACGATGCCCACAATCACTTCTTGCCCCTCGCTTAACCCGCTCAAAATCTCCACCATTCCACCATCCCCGCGCAATCCGAGTTGGACAAGGACCTCTTTTGGCTGATTGTTCTCTAACACTTTAACATATTGCCCGCTACCATTTGTTTTAACCGCGCGCTGTGGAACAACCAAGACACCACTCTTCTGCGCCGAAAGTAATGTCACATTCGCAGTCATGCCATTAAAAAGCGGATGACTTGCGTCGCCTTCCATTGTTATTGTCACGCGATAATAAATCACGTCTTGAATCATTGTCTCGCCTTTTTCAATTTGCTCAACGAAACCATTAAATTTAATATCACTGCCATAAGCGTCATAAGTAACCACTACTGGATTTTGACGTTGAATTTTTACTACATCTGTTTCTGGAATATCAACTTTAATTATAAACGAGTCGCTTACTAATTTAATAATAGAGTCAGTTAGTGATACATATTCACCGACTTTTGGACCAATTTTGCCAATCACTCCGTCAACAGGCGCTTTAATTATTGCTTTGTCGCGATTCGCGACGGCTTGATACAAAGACGCTTGCGCGCTGGAAACCAAAGCCCTATAACTCGCCACATCAACATCGCGCGGCGGGCTCTTCGCGTCATCAAACGTGGCCTGCGCTTTTGCCACTGCCGCATCGTAAGAGGCAATATCAGCCAAGGCCTCGGCTTTTGTGTCAGTCAAATCATTCTGCGCTTTCTGATACGCGATATTATATGAAGTATAACTATTCTTGGCTGTCAAAATCGCTTGCTTCTGGCTTATCAAAGAAGTATATTTTGTCACAACATTTGTCCAAGCGGTTTTGATGTTTGTTTTTAATACGTCTAATTCCGCTTGGCTTAAATTACCAAGCGGGCGAGTATTATCCAAAACATCGCTTACCAACGACAACATTGTCTTCGCGGACACCAAGACCTTTTCTGCCAAAACAACTGACGCGTCAATTTCTTGATGAGAAGAAGCGACACTTGCATCCTTAACCAAAAAAGCCACTCGATCGTTTTTAGCCATTTGGTAAGCTGTTTCGGCTTGGTACTTTTTGTTAATATCCACGCTTGATAAAATACTTTCAAAATCATCGTTTGCGAAAGAATTGTCTAAACCTAAAATATTGTCTGCTTCAGTCATTGCGGATGACAATGTATTTTGTATTGCCTTAAGCAAAGTTACTGTGTCATCATAAGCGTCTTGAACTATCTGACTATTTTCTCCGCCTTCCGCGAATTTAAGATTATTTTTAGCTGTTTCCAAGGCCGCTTCCGCCACATGGACAGAATTATCAGAAGAGGCCTTTGTCTGGTCAAGATTGGCCTTGGCCTGATTTAACGCCGCTTCCAAACTGGCTTTGTATTCCAGTGTGTCGCCGGCTAAAATTTTATTTAAGTCGGCCTGCGCTTTTGCAACGCCAGCGCTGGCTTGCGCCACAGCCGCGTTCAAATCGCCTATCTCCAATTGAGCCAAAACTTCGCCTGCTTTTACTTCCGCGCCAGCCGGCTTATTTATTTTTGCCAACCGACCGCTTGTAGCAAATTTCAAATCTAACTCATTAGCCGACTCCACATTGCCGGTCGCGTCAACTGTCTGTTTCAAATCGCCACGTACCACCCCAACTATTTCATATTGCACAACTTTATTTTTTTTGCTTTGACCATAAACAACACCGCAGACCATCAAACAAACAGCCAAAGCTATATATACCCACTTTTTTTTATACCATTTACTATTCATATGACTGCCTCAGATATTCTTTGAAAATATGTCTTGGATCTCGTTTCGCTGAGACACATTTTTCAATCATTTCGGCAAACGGAACGCGAATTTTATGCTTGCGCGCCAAACGCAATAAACAATGCACAGCGCTTATGCCTTCAACTGTCTGCTTGACCCGCTTCAGCGCTTGTTCACTAGTTAAGCCCCTGCCCAAATACTCGCCAAACTTCCTGTTTCTACTATCTGTACACAAAGCCGTGCCAATCAAATCGCCAACTCCGGCAAGCTCATAAGCCGTATGCTCTTTGCCGCCAGCTACTTTAATCAATTCCGCTATTTCTGTCAAAGCGCGAGTTAACAGCGCGGCTTTAGTGTTTAACCCCAATCCAAGACCATCACACATACCAGCCGCAATTGTGTAAGCGTTTTTAAATGACCCGCCGATTTCCACGCCAATAACATCAGAGGTAGGAACTAATTTAACAAAATCATTCACCATTACATCCATTACTTTTTTAATCGCTTTTTTGTTTTTACTCGCGATGTTCATTGCCGTGTATTGCCCGCGCGCCATTTGTACGGCAATCGCAGGACCGGAAATTGTGACAATATTCTTGCGCAATTCCGAACGCACATGCTTTGCTATAACATGCGGGATGAGCTGAAGCGAGTTTGGTTCAACACCCTTGGAGACATCAACCAAAATCGCGTTATGTTTAATGCTTCTGGCCGCGAACGCGATTGTGTGTTCCATGGCCCCACTCGGTACTACAAAAAACACCATCTCTGCACCCTGTAACGCATCTTCAATTTTATAACAAGGTATTATTTCTTTTGGCAACTTAAAACCAAGCAAGTATTTTTTATTCTCGCCATATTTTTCAATCTGACGCAATGGCAAGTGGTCACCCTCCCAATTCCACAACCGAACAATATGGCCATTTCCTGCCAAAACCTTTGCAACTGCCGTCCCCATGTTTCCAGCGCCCAAAACAGCAATTAATTTACGCATAACGAATTTTTAATCCCCCATTCTCTCTTCAACTCCGCGATTCCGTCCTCTAATTTAATTTTCGGCTCCCAACCTAATAATTCTTTCGCTACGGCATTATCCTCTGCTGTGCGCAGAACATCGCCAGGCCTTTCGGGCACAAATACAAAATTATCACCAATCATCTTACGCACCTGATTAACTGAATATGGCTTGTTGCTACTGATATTAATTATTTCCCCTTTTCCAACTTTCACTTCAGTCATTGCCAAAATATTCGCTGACGCCACATCCGACACATGAACAAAATCACGCTGATATTCGCCATCGCCACAAACAGTCATTGGCTCGCCATTTTTGACTTGCTTGATGAATTTACCCACCACAAGCGCGTAAGGGCCGTCGGGGTCAAAATATGGGCCGTAAACATTAACGTAACGCGGACACACTGTCTCTAAACCATACAATTCGGCAAACAACTTACAATAGCGTTCTCCAATCATTTTGTGTAAAGCGTATGGACTAATCGGGTCTGGAGTCATTGTCTCTACCAATGGCATAATCTCTTGATTGCCATAAACAGATGAAGATGAAGAAAACACAACACGCTTGACGCCATATTTTTTCGCCACGAGCAACACTTTCAATGTGCCATTAACATTCACGTCATGAGTTAGTTCTGGATTTTCAACAGAAAAAGTAACGCGTGGCAGGGCGGCCATGTGAAAAATTCCATCAACGCCCGCGCATGCTTTTTCCAAGTCATTCTCATTTCTAATATCACCATCAATATATTCCGCGCCTTTCAAAATCCTATCATCTTTTTTACCACCCGCGTAATTATCCAAAACAACAACTTCGTGGCCGTCTGCCAAAAGCCGCTTGACTAAATTTGTGCCTATGAACCCGGCTCCGCCGGTAACGAGGTATTTCATATTGCTAAAAAAGTAATTTATTTATAGATACTTCAAAATTAATTCCTTGTAATTTTTGCAAAAACTTTCCACAAACACTTGGTCTGGAAAAAAATTTATCAAATCAAACTTCAACTTTTGTTCTGTTACTTTTTCATCAACTAATTCTAAAACCTTGTCCTTCAAATCCTGTTTGTCAGTGATGCCAACCATCTCTCGCAAGAGAGTCCAATTCGGCTCAACTTTATTCTGTAAATACCAAAAAAAATCAAAAAAATCACGTCCTTTCACATCAATTTCATTTTTAGCTCCTTTAAACCAAAGCCGTTGAAACAACGCGCCAATTTTACCCACTATCATAAACGGCAACTTGTAATTTTGCGCCATAAAATTATAACCAAACTTGGCAATTGGAGTTTTTTCTATTGCCACAATCGGATAG
>CAYSQU010000012.1:5043-12167 GCA_964433365.1 uncultured Gammaproteobacteria bacterium | reverse complement strand
GCAGTGTGGTTGCTGATTGGCATTAAAGTGGATTCCAGTGCTAGTCATAGAGTACACATGGGCGCTTGATAATATGCGGCACAATCGGCCTTAAATTATGCAAGAAGACGTAATTTTGCGGTTTGACAATGTAATGTTTGAGTACGCGGAAAATAAGCCGGTGTTGGACGAGGTGTGTTTTGGCATTTGCTCTAATACAAAATCCAGACATCCTGCTTTTGGACGAATGAGGTAAATACAGCTCAAGGCAATTTTAAATCACCCAGCTATTGACAAAACCTTCAAAATGTGCTATAATAGCACATCTTATGATACAAACAAACCAAACTTCGCCTAATTTTAATGAATTAGGCATTGCTCCGGAGTTACTTGAGGTGCTGAACCGGATGCGATTTACCGCGCCAACACCCATACAACACCAGTGTATTCCAGCCGCTTTGGAGGGTAAAGACATTGTGGGCATCGCGCAAACAGGTACTGGCAAGACCTTGGCTTTCGGCATACCAATGATTCAGTTGTTGGGCCAGAATAAGGGCCAAGGGCTGATTTTATTGCCCACACGCGAGTTAGCAATGCAGGTAAATGAGGTCTTGCAAGCCATTGGCCAGAAATTCGGTTTGCGCACGGCAGTAGTGATTGGCGGGGCTTCTTCTTATCAACAAATTCAGACAATGCGCAAGCATCCACACATCATCGTTTCCACGCCGGGACGGTTGATTGACCATTTGAAGCAAAAAAATCTTTCTTTAGAAAAAGTAAAAATGATTGTTTTAGACGAAGCAGACAGGATGTTTGATATCGGATTCGCTCCACAAATAAGGCAGATTTTGAGCTTCGCGCCAAAAGAGCGCCAGACATTAATGTTTTCCGCCACAATGCCGAAAGCCATTGCCGAGATTGCCGCGCGTTTTATGAAAATGCCATTGCGCATTGAAGTAGCGCCATCAGGCACTGCCGCGAAAAATGTTGAACATGAACTATACATAGTGTCAAAAGACCAGAAAATGCAGTTATTGGAAAAGATATTATTTGACACGCAAGGCAGTGTATTGATTTTTTCTCGCACAAAGCATGGCGCTAAAAAAATTACAACGGGACTTTGCGCCATGGGAATAAGCGCCACTGAAATTCACTCAAATCGTTCTATGGCTCAGCGTAAAATGGCTATGGAAGGTTTTAAAAACAGACGATTTCGCGTGCTCGTCGCGACTGATATTGCCGCGCGCGGGATTGACGTAACTGACATCGCTTTGGTAATCAATTTTGATTTGCCTGATAATCCTGAGGATTATGTGCATCGCATTGGCCGCACCGGCCGAGCTGAAAAATTTGGAAAAGCAATCTCATTTGCCGCGCCTGATGAAAGAGGAAGTGTAAAACAAATTGAACGATTAATTCGCAAGACATTGCCAATTTTGGGCTTGCCTGTCTTGCCTCCTCGCCGAGCTGGCAGTGTTGTTGGTAATGATGCCAGAGAGTTCAGTCGTGGCAGACAATACCAAAGCCGTAAGCCATTTCGCGGTGGAAACAGAAATTTTCGGCGCCGTTAAACCACAATTAAAAACTCTGCGCCGTTATGGCGCAGAGTTTTTTTAAGACGAATATTTACGCGCGAACAACATTGATAGCGCGAGGTCCTTTTTCGGACTGCTCCACTTCAAAGCTGACGGCATCGCCAACATTCAATTCAGAGAATGTAATTCCCTGAAGACCTGTTTCATGAAAGAAGACGTCTTTTGAACCATCTTCTGGAGTGATGAAACCAAAGTGCTTTTCGGCAATTACGGTTTTGATAGTACCCTTCATATTTGAATACTTAGTGAGTAAATACAAATTGTATATCGCTGAAGAAAGTCGACGAGTTTTCTACGGATATTTTGTAGGTCTTAAGTATACACCAATTACAAAGAAATGTCAAGAAATTTGGGCTCTTTGTTGTTTATCCACAATCTTCCTTCTTCCAACATGTTTCTTTTCAATTTGTAAAATTGTTCATATTCGCACAATGTCAGCTCTTGTGTGGACGTGGAGATAATGGAATCCGCGCAAGATTGCTGTAAATTGATGGGGAGGTCGTAAGCGATTTTGCGCCCGTCTTTTGTCATTTGATTAATATACAGCCCCAGTTCATGCATACCCAAAAGATTGGGGTATTTTTTTCTGTCCTCAAAAATTGAATAGCCCTCAAACGCGTTTCGCGTATTTATATTCAGCATGTGCAAAAGCGTCGGCGTAAAATCAAGACCGGAAGAAAACGTCTCTATTTGTTTTGGCAGAATATTATCCGGAATGTACATTAAAAAAGCGTTTTCATCGTAAAAGCTTAATTTTTCATACGCAGGATTATCCTTGTATTCTGGGATATTGTGATAAGAACCGGGAAACATGGCGTGGTCCGCCACAACAATCAAAATGGTGTTGTTATAAAACTCGCTTTGTCTAAAATAATCCCAAAATTTTCCAAAGGCGTCGTCAGTGGTATGAAACGCGTTTAATACCACGCTCTTGCCATCTTGAAATTTAATTATATCTTTCGCTGTGGTATATGGCTGATGCGTGTCAACAGTGGAAAGCATAAGCAAAAACGGTTGTGGCGTTTCTGAAAAAAATTTTGGCATCACAGAAAACATCTGGTGATCAGAATAGCCCCAAGCTATTGGTTCCTCGTGGATTATTTTTGCCAATTCTTCTGTGCCGTAAATATCATCCACGCCAGTGCTTTTATAAATTGTGTCTTTGTGCGCGTAATCCTTCTCAACCGCTGTAATGTAGACGGCTTTCTTGTATCCTGCCTGCTGGCGCAAGATATCAGGCAGGCAGCTCAAAAAAAACTTTGACAATTTTCCATCATAATGAATTTCCATATGACCTGTCGGAGGCAAAAAAGAGCATAATTTCGACAAAATGCCGGTAATAGTGGGAGTAGAAGCGTTATAATAATTCTTGAATACAGTAGTGTGTTTATCTTTAGAAAAATCGTTTAAATTTGGTGTCAGCATTCCATTCCAAATGTCCGTGTAAACATCAGTCAAATTGGCGGAAAGCGACTCAAAAAACACAATCATTATGTTTGGCTTTTGTTTTTGCAGTTTGACGGGGAGCAAATTTTGCGGCGCGTCAAAAACTTTTTCTCTGCGATTTACATAATATTCGTCTATATTATAAGTCAACCCAAAATTTTTATTTAATTTCCGTATAATTTCTGTGTCAATTTCTATTTTTTCATTTTTTCCAAAGTAATAATCGTAAAAAGAGTATATTACTTTTGCTTCCGGAGTATCTTTAATCGGCGCGATAACGAGAATTATCAATAAAGCAATGCCGGATAAAACATAGCCAAAATAAAACCAAGGACGATGTGAACCGTCTGCGCGCAATTTGGTTGAGCGATGCAGTAAAAAGCCAAGCAGTGCCACACAAATCGCCACAAGCATGATAGAAATTATTGTTGTTTTGCCGAAAATAATTTTAGCCGCGCCAGACGCGTGTTCAACAGCTGTTGGCGTAAGCATAATTCCAGAGCCAAACAATATCCCCAGATTAGTCACCCAAAAAATCATTGCTATCACAAAACAAATTAGCCAAAATACTAATAATAAATATCGTTTATACCCATCATGACGGTGGTAAAACGCTTGCGACCAAACAAACCCGACTAACCACAACGCCGACATCGCGGCCGCGCGCAAAAGTACAACCACGTGAAAAAGCGTTTCTGAGTCCAAAATATAGTATCTGTGGGCGAGATATTGGATGATACTGAACAAGATAAAGAAAAATCCGCCGAGTAAAAATACGCTTTTATTTATTGTCTGCCAATCTTTCGATAGCGGGTGGTGGTTTAGGTATTTTTGTGAACGCCAAAATAAAATGACAAAAAATATTAAAGCGATAACCAAGCTCATAACTTCCGTACGTCCGAGAAAAGCAAGAAATGGGAGCGAGATAAAGAAAAATAACTCTGGCAATTTTTGATAGAAGTATTCTGTCCAATATTTATGTCTATTTTTTAACAGTTTTTTGATGATTAAAGCAAGAATCCAAAAACAAACAAAAAACAACAGCCAGTAGATGTTGCAATAAATCAAAAATTTAAGTCGCGGATGATGCGGAGCGAAATAAAATCCCAACCCGGCGGCGAGGACTAACGAACCAAGGATTGAGTATGTCAGTCGTTGATATTTTTTAAGCATAACGTTATTAATAATAACACCTTGACATTGTTTTTACAAGTGATAAAGTACATCAAAGTTGATTTTTTAATATATTTATGATAATATATTGACACTATGAAAGAAGTCGTTTTTGACATAGAGACCACAGGCGACATCAAAGAGTTCGCCAATTTGCAAGTGACAGTCGTCTCTGTTTTTGAGTATGAAACAAATAAGTTCTCATCTTTTGAAGCGCATGAGTTGGGGAATTTGTGGCCGATTTTTGAAGGAGCCGAGCGTTTAATCGGTTTTAACAGCGAACATTTTGACTTGCCAATTTTAAATAAATACTATTCCGGCGACTTATTAAAATTTCCGCATCTGGATATTTTGAAAGTTGTAAAAGAAGCAACTGGCTCAAGATTTAAATTAAATGATTTAGTTAAAGCGACTTTGCAAATGGAAAAAAGCGCTGACGGCTTGCAAGCGCAAAAGTGGTGGGAAGAAGGAAAAATTGATGAAATAAAAAAATACTGCGAGCAGGATGTCAGAGTCACCAAAGAGCTGTATGAATATGGCCGTAAAAATCGCATGCTTTATTACCAAACCCTGACTGGTGAGTTAAGACCCTTTCCAGTCAACTTTGAGCCGCAAGTTCGATCCACGCAATCAGACGGACAAAGTGGCAAAAACTACAACTTAACATTGCCTTTCTAACTATGTTTCCAAGTAAACCAAAAAACAAAAAACTAATCTATCTAGACCACGCGGCCACAACGCCAGTCGATCCTGTTGTTAAAAAAGCAATGGAGCCGTTTTATTGCGACCAGTTTGCTAACCCATCTGGAATCTGCGCGTCCAGCCGTAAAGTTAACGGAGCTTTGAATGACGCGCGAAGAACTATCGCGCAGATTTTGGGTACTTTGCCAGACACGATTATTTTTACCGGCGGAGGTAGTGAGTCGGACAATTTAGCGATATTTGGTGTCGCGCGCAAACACTCAAAACAAGGCAAACATATTATTACCACAAAATTTGAACATCACGCGGTGTTGCATCCAATGGAGCAATTAAGAAAAGATGGTTTTGATATTACTTATTTAGATGTTGATAAGTTTGGTTTTGTGACACCCGAGCAAGTGATTAAAGCAATTCGTCCGGACACAATTTTAATCTCAATAATGTACGCGAACAATGAAATCGGCACAATTGAACCAATCGCTGATATCGGCCGCGCGTTGCTCAAATACCGCAAAGAGCATAATGTTATTTATCCATTTTTTCATTCGGACGCTTGCCAAGCGGCTGGAGCGTTGGACTTAAACGTGGAAAAACTGCACGTGGATTTGATGACTTTAAATGGCAGTAAAATTTATGGACCAAAAGGCGTGGGAATTTTATTTAAACGCCGCGATTTAGACATTCAACCATTGATTTTTGGCGGGACGCAAGAGCTCGGAATGAGAGCTGGAACCGAAAATGTGCCGGGGATTATTGGTATTGCAAAGGCATTGGAGATGGCGAATGATGTACGAAATACGAAAACTACGAAATTACGAAATTTAGTGGAATATTTTTGGACTAAAATACAAAAAGAAATTCCAAAAGTGCGTCTCAATGGGCCGGAAATAGGGGAGAAGAGGTTGCCAAACAACCTAAATGTCTCTATACTTGATATAGAAGGCGAAGCGCTTTTGCTGTATTTGGATGAATATGGAATTGTTTGTTCAACCGGCTCTGCCTGCACTTCAACCTCGCTTGAGCCGTCGCATGTTTTACTGGCCTGCGGTTTACCTTATGAATACGCGCATGGCAGTTTGCGTTTTACATTGGGAAAGTCCACTACCAAGCAGGAAATTGATTATGTAATGAAATATTTGCCAGAAATTGTGAGGAAATTAAGAGAAATTTCACCAGTTAATTTGATGCTTAAAAAGTAAAATGCCAATATACAAATTTATGCCAATGCTACTAATAGCGTCATTCGTTGCATTAGTATTCATTAGTATATTAGCATTATATTTATGGATAGTTCATCAGCGAAAATCATAGATAAAGATGGTGAATCATGGCTTTACTCCGATATAGTGAAAGACCATTTTTTTAATCCGCGCAATCTTTTAATTAATGGGCAAGAAGAAAATTTTCATGCAGACGGAGTCGGGCGGGTGGGTTCGCCGGCATGCGGAGATGAGATGGTTATTTGGATAAAAGTTAAAGATAATAAAATCACTGACTGCAAATGGCAGACGTTTGGCTGTGGCTCGGCGATTGCTTCTACGTCAGTGTTGAGTGAAATGGTGTTGGAAAACGGCGGAATGACGATTGAGGAAGCCCTTAAAATTCGCCCGCAAGACATTTTGGAACGTCTCGGTGGCCTACCGGCGCGTAAAGTGCATTGTTCTGTTTTGGGCGATCAGGCGTTGAGAGCGGCGATTGAGGATTGGCGACAGCGACATAACACACAACACAGATAACATCAAAAACTTTGTCTATCAAATTAATTTTTTAAAAAAAATAGCTTATGAATACCCACATTGATTCGTCGAAGTGTATTGGCTGCGGCACTTGCCCGGCCCTTGCGCCAAAATCATTCAAGATGAATGATGAAACCAACAAAGCTGAAGTAATCAATCCGCCTGGTGATGACGAAAACACTGTCAAAATGGCGGTGGATAGTTGTCCAACCGCGGCAATTACAGTCGCTTAATTTTCCCTCGCCTCCGCAGAGGATTTGATATAATTCTTTCATGAGCAACGGAATACTCTACATCGTCGCCACGCCGATTGGCAATTTAGGCGATATCACGCTCCGCGCGCTTGAGACACTGAAAAGCGTTGATTTTATTTTATGCGAAGACACAAGACATACGCAGAAAATCTTAAATCATTTTGAAATTAAAACACCGACAATTAGCTACCATCAACACAGTGATGAAAGGAAATTAAGAAAAATTAAAGAAATTTTGG